>NZ_JBMFLY010000015.1:0-23129 GCF_049970955.1 Thermogladius sp.
GTCAGCGCGAGGAAGCCTATGACGAAGATGTAGCCGGTGCTCACGAGAGTTGAGGCTGCCTTGCTGGCTTGCGCTATGACAGGGTTTTCAACGGTGTTTGTCTGGGTCACCGTCATCGTCTGCGTGAGCGTTGAGTTGTGCCTGACCGTGATGGTCTGCGTCAGGGTGCTGTTCTGTAACACCGTTGTGGTCACTGTGCTTGTGAAGGTGTTGTTGACGTAGATGGTCTGCGTCAGGGTAGACGTCACCGTGGATGTCAATGTGGTTGTGGCGGTCGTCGTCTTCGTGACCGTGACGTATACCGTTGTCGCAGTGTTAGTGCTAGTGACCGTGGACGTGGTAGTAGTCGGAGGGGGCGTGACAATGTTCCCGGAGGGCGGGTTTACTGTGACCCCTTGGTAGCACGTCCTCGGCGGGGGGTCTAGCATGACCTGGCGTATTGTACTGTTGTAACCCGTGTTCGACTGGGGGTCGTAGACAACGATCCAGATACTCGAGGTGTTGGTGACGACCGGGAGTGTCAGCGTGGTGTACAGGTCACCGTAGGCTCCAGTCCCTAGTACTGCGAGGTGAAGGGGGGTGCCCGGTATGTTGGGGTATACGGCGAGTATCTCGTAGATCTTGAAGGGGGCGAGCCCCTTGGCGTACACGTATATCTGGGGTGGTGAGGCCACCCGGTTGGTTATTATGCTCGGCATAACCGATACCGTCACGTTACCCACCGTGTTGTTGCTCCATAAGTCGACAGCCCAATTGTAGCCGCTTATAAAGACATTTCCCGACGCGAGTGTGCAGGCGTAGACGAGTTTGTTGTCGCTCAGGCTCCTGAGCGAGACTATAATGGAGTAGGTGTTGGTGGTGTATATAGTGTACCCGGACAAGTCTGACGGCAAGTAAAAGGGTGCCGTGCTATTCGGGTATATGACCTTTGTGTCGCTGGCGACCACAACGCCGTTGAAAACGAGCGTGACGTTTAGCAAGCCGCCGATGTTGTTGTAGTTGAGGACAACGCCTTCTATCGAGACGTAGGGTCTCCACAGGTATATGTCGGAGCCGTTGAAGAACCCTACAAGGCTACTCGTGATAGTGTATATACCCTCAAAGCACAAGCTCTGGGAGACCGCGTGCCAGGTAGAGCTGAGCGTGAAGGCTAGCGCTAAAGCTATGAAAACGACCGCGAGAAACCTCCCCATGCTACCACGTTTCAGCGCGACAAACACTAGGTAATTAATGTATAAGGGGGTTACTTAAATAAGATTCCTACGTGTGGCGGGTTTGAAAACGAAGATCATTGTGACTCTTGGCCCGGCTACTAAGTCCTACGACATCATAAAAAGGCTGATTAAAGAGGGCGTGTCCGGGTTCAGAATTAACTTCAGCCACGGCGACACGAGCGAGTGGGATTTATTTGTCAAACTCGTCAGGGAGGCGGCCAGCGAGCTCGATCAGCCGACCTCACTTATAGGGGATCTGAGAGGCCCGCAGATCAGGATAGGCGTCTTAGACCAGGGGGTTCTCAAAGTAGAGCGAGACCAGGTTTTGAGGTTTGTCTTCGGGGAGAAAGCCGGGGAGAAAGAAGTCCCGGTAAGGTCTAAGAGCCTCTTCGAGACCGTAGAGGTAGGCGACACGATACTGGTTGGAGACGGCGAGTGCATCCTACGAGTTGTCGAGGTAGGAGACGACTATTTCCAGGCGAGAGCTCTCTACGACGGCGTTATAGGGTCGGGCAAGAAGATAGTTGCGAGAGGCAAGGAGCCCAACGTGCCTCTCCTGTCCAGCGAAGACGTCTCGTTGGTCAAGTATGCCGTGGACCGCGAGTTCACGTTCATAGGGGTTAGCTATGTTAGGAGCGGGCACGACATCAATGTCGTGAGGAACCTCATCGAGGGTATGAAGGGCTCTACGGGGATAATAGCGAAAATAGAGACCCCCACAGCGTATAGGAACCTAGCCGAGATCGTCAGGTCGAGCGACATGGTACTCATCGCGAGAGGAGACCTCGGCCTACACTTCGACCTAGAGAAGCTCCCCACTATACAGAAGGAGGTGATCATCGCCTCCGTCAGCTACGGGAGGCCCGTCATAGTAGCGACCCAGATCCTCGAGTCGATGGTAGAGCAACCTAGGCCGAGTAGGAGCGAGGTAGTAGACGTCTATAGCGCTGTCCAAGACATGGTCGACGCCCTTATGTTGACGAACGAGACGGCTGTCGGAAAGTACCCTCTCGAGACTGTTAGGTGGTTGAAGAAGATAATCGAGTCGGCAGAGGCCAACATCAAAGTAGAGCAGGCCAAGAGTATCAGGGATTCGCTGGGCAAGCAGTCTCTCAAGGACAAGTACGTCCACGGCCTGTTGTCTTTAGCTGAGAGCGTGGAGGGTAAAGTGCTCGTCTTCTCCAAAACCGGCTCCGTACCCCCGCTGATAGCCAGGATGAGGCCCCAAGTCCCCGTGATAGTGGGGACGCCCGACAGAAGACTGGCCGAGAGGCTAACGCTATTCTACGGTCTCAAAGTGTACGACATGAGCAAGACTGTTCAGGGCGATGTCAGTTATGAAGAGGGGATTAGGTTGCTGGAAAGGCTCGCCAGGAGTAGAGGAGAGCTCTCAATCGGGGACGTCGTGGCGGAGTCTTTCGCTAGGCCAGGCGAAGACGTGCACGAGATCCTAATCAAAAGGATACTGTTTTAAGCCGCCGGCGGGATTTGAACCCGCGTCCACCGGCTCTCCCGACCTCGGCTACACCGTAGCCATACGAGGCCGGCGCTCTACCCGGCTGAGCTACGGCGGCTCCGCACCGGAATTAATAAATTCTCACGCGGATTTTATAGGTTTCACTACTGGCCGGTGACGGCTTTAAGAGCGCTTACAGCCATGTCCCTTATAACCGAGTAGGGGTCTTTCGCCTTCACGATCGCCGACGCGACTAGAACGCCGCTCGTCCCGTACCTTATAGCCGAGTACACGTCTTGCCCGTCCGTTATGCCGGCGCCCGTCAAGATCACTACTCTACTGTTGACTCTCCTAATGAGTTCAACACTCCTAATAATGACTTCTGGTTTAGCCTTACTCACGCTAATACCCGTACCTATCAACTCAGGTGGCTCGACAGCGACGTAGTTGGGTTCGAGAGCGGCCACGGCAGCGCCCGTCTCGGGCTCGTCGGCGCAAACAAGCGTCTCCAACCCGAGCTTAGCGGCCCTCTTGACCAGTGAGTTGATGTCCGCAAGTTTGAGCCTGTGCTCGCTGTGGTTAAGTATGACTCCGCTCACACCCGCCTCTTTGAGACCCTCGAGCGGCATGAAACCCGTAACAGCTCCAGGCTCCACGGGGTCGGCGTGTTGTGCGAAGACCCTTACACCAGACCCTGCTACCTCCTCGACGACCCTCCGTATTTCAGTGTAGGGCGGGGCCAGAACGATCTCGACTCCACCGCCCAGTTCTTTCACTACTCTAACCGCGTCCCGAGCAATCCTTAAAGCATGCTCGCCGAAGCTCTGGGGGTAGTAGGCCTTGTAGTTTACGACTATAATGGGCTTCAGACGCCCCCACCCCTAGGTGGAGTGGTCAACGCCTAGAGGAGTAAAAAATTAGTCGTGTTCCCCGCTTAACATCTCGCTGTGTCTCTTCACGACCTTAACTTCCTCGGTCTTGACGAACCTGTTCTTGAGCTTCTCAAGCACCTCTGGTAGAGTAGTGTACTCCATCTCCTCTGGTCCGAGCCTGTGCGGCATGAAGGGCCCGTGCCTACGCATGTACTCGGCTATCTGTAGAGCCAGCCTCCTAGTCTCGTCGAACGCCACGTCGTCGAACAGGTCGGCCGGGCCTATCAACCTGCCTTTGCTGATGTTCCAACCGAGCGCTATTACCCTAGGCGGCCCGTCGAACCTCGTCACCCTGGCGTACCTCATGGAAACCGGTATCAGGGGGCCGTGGTGGCTGCCCCTCATCCAGCCAGCGACCAGGTGAGGGAACGCGAACGCCTCGAGTATCTCGCCCACGGCTGGTAGCCCGGATTGCGCTCTAACGATCGCCACGGGGTCGTCCTTGCCAACGTACTGGCCCGCTACCAGGTTCAGCCTCTCGACACTTACAACGGCAGCGAGTAGGTTGTCTTCTTTCCTATAGACCCTCCTAACAATGTACCTGCCGGTGGTGCCTATCAGCGCGAGCAGGTCGTAGGACTCCTCGGGCGTCTTTAGCAGGACGCTCTTACCCTCGTATACGTCGAACACTTCGAAGACGAAACCGGCATGCATCCTGGGGTCGATGACAAGCCCGGCGGTGTTGAAGGGGTCGGCGAAGATCCTGTACATGGGTAGGTTGAAGGCGCCTGGCTCCGTCTTGTCGGCGTGGAAAGTGATGACCGGCTCGGCTTTCCTCTCCTCCATCTCGAGCTCGGCAACACCCGGCCCAAGCCCTCTAACGTTGCCGCTGAAGGCGTCGCTCAGTAGGTCCTGGCCTGCGGCGTAGAGTTTGAGCTCCTTGGCCACCTTGGTAGCGGCCTGGAACGCGTCCCAGGCGAGCCCGTGTATGTCCGGGTGGTCTGGTCCCTTGGTGTGAGTCATAATTAGCTGTATGTCGTCTCCAACGTGGGTGACGTAGAAGTCTATTATCAGCCCCTTCTGCTTGGCCTCCGACAGGACTTTGGTCGCAGCCGCGAGCTGGTCGGGGTGCGGCATGTAGTGACCTGATATGCTACCAACGTCCGCCTTTATCACAGATAGTGTAATCCTATCTGCCATGGTACCACCTTGTTTAATTGAGTGCGTCAGGTGGGTAATAAAAGTAATCTCCCTTTGCCACACCTCGTTATTTAAACACTTGTTTAAATTAGTCTGGCAGGTAGTACTCGCCTCTGGTTTTCTGCTCTCTGTCGAGGTACGAACCCGGCTTGTTTATCCTGGGCCTACCTGTCTCCGGGTCTCTTCTAACAGTTACATCAAGTTGCTTAAGGAGGTTGTTGAAGCCAGTCCTGATATCAGACGGCCTTAACGCGACGCCTTCAACGCTAGGCTTACCCGTGAAGACCATAATCTTGTCGCTCACGTAGTTCTGGAACAGGAGGTCGTGTTCGACCACTATAGCGGCCTTCCTCTTCTCCTCGACCACCCTCCTTATCAGCCTAGCAACGCTGACCCTCTCCTCGACGTCTAAGTACGCGGACGGCTCGTCTAGCAGGTAGACGTCGGCTTCTCTGGCCAGCGTCACGGCCACGGCCAGTTTTTGTAGCTCTCCCCCACTCAGCTCTGTCACCTTCCTGTCTAGCATCTTGTTCAAGCCCAACCTCCTTGTCAACTCGTCGTAGAGCCAGCTAGTGGGGTCTACGGCGTCCTTACTAGCGTCTGCTAAGTTCTCCTTGACGGTCTCGAAGCGGAAGATAGACGGGGAGACCTCCTGGGGCTTGTAGCTGATCTTATCGGTGCCTACGAGGATCTCCCCCTCGTCCGGCTTAACCACGTCCGCGAGCATGTTTATGAAAGTGGACTTACCTATCCCGTTCGGGCCGAGTATCCCTAGTACTTCTCCGGGGTGCACCTCGCCCTCCTCAACGCTAAGTCTGAAGCCGCTGCTCGGGTAGACCTTGTAGAGGTTACTCCACTTGAGTATAGGATACTCCTCGGGCAGCTTACCCCTGTCGGCTACTACTACCCTGAACCTGATCTGCTCCTTCCTGATCCTGACGTTCTCAGCTGGCAGGTAGCCCTCCAGGTAGTAGTTAATACCGTTCCTAACGCCGTACGGCTTGCTCACTATACCGTACACCCCGGGCTCACCATACAAGACCGCCACGTAGTCGCTCACGTAGTCGAGTATCATGAGGTCGTGTTCGACCACCATGACGTATACCTTCGACGGGTTTAGGAACTCCCTTATAGCTGATGCCACTCTGACCCTCTCCCTGACGTCCAAGTACGAGAAGGGCTCGTCGAAGAAGTACGCGTCGGCGTTCTTGGCCAGGACAGCCGAAATAAGGAACTTTTGTAGCTCGCCGCCGCTAAGGTCTCTAACGTTCCTGTCCATAACTCCCGATAGCCCCATCTTATCGGCGAGCTCTCTGAACAAACCTCTTTCGTCGGCCTTCTCTAGGAGTTCCCTGACACTCCCCTTCAGCACCCTTCTCGCCGCCTCTATGTACTGAGGTTTAACGGCAGCTCTAAGACTGCCGTTGGCGAGTTTCTGGAGATAGGCGTTTATTTCAGTACCTCGAAACGCCCTCAGTATCTCGCTCCAGTCTGGGGGGTTGGAGTAGTTTCCCAGGTTAGGCTTCATCTGGCCGGACAGTATCTTAATGCTCGTCGTCTTCCCGCTACCGTTCCTCCCAATAACCCCGAGTATCCCGCCGAGTGTTAGTGGTGGCAGCCCGTACAACTTGAACATGTTCTCGCCATACCTGTGTACAGTAAATTTTTCCAGCTCGTCGGGTAGGTTCACAATGGAGAGAGCGTTAAACGGGCACTTCCTCACACATATACCGCACCCTATACACGTTACCTCGTTTATTACAACGTGTTTACCGTCCTGGCTCAGCTCTATGGCCTTTACTTTCTTGCCCCTGTTAACCGGGCAAAACCTTATACACTCCAGCGTACACTTGTCGGGTTTGCAGAAGGCCCTGTCTACTACCGCGACTCTGACCAACGGCTCTCACCTTAATCGCTTATTAGCGAGTTAAGCATGATCCAATTCTGACAGTAAGGAAGACGGGTTTAATATGATGAGTGGTGACGGCTCGGATAAGTGAAGAGTCGTGCTAGTCTGACTCCTCTTCCTCGACTTCCTCCTCCCTCATGCTCTCGAGTAAAACCTCGTAGTACTCCTGCAACATCTCCCTCTCATCGGGCGTCAGAGCTGTAGCCTTAGCCTCGGTAGCCTTAGCTGTTATCGTCCTCTTACTGGAGTCCACGACGTACTTAATACCGTACTTCTCGAGGTCTTTCTGCGAAGCCCTCTCTTCGTAACCGCACCTAGGGCACTTCAAAACGTAGAACTCCTCTTTACCCTCCCTCTTCTTAATAGGCATCATTGCTGTGCCGCATCTAGGACAAAACTTGACCAACCCTCACACCTTACGTTACGTTAGTCTTCTATCACTTACTTAAGGAACCTTATTAAATGCTATCACCGCCAGTAGCGGTCGCCCCCATCGAGCCGGTGTAGATACAACACGCCCTCATTTAACGACTTTCTCGCCGAACCGTTTTACTTAAATATCCTTACTCCACAAATACTTCTAAGACGTAAGGTGGAAGGCATGTTGTGGCTTGAAGAAGAGTGGGAAGAGTGGGAGGAAGAAGAAGAGGAGTGGGAAGAGGAAGAGTGGGAAGAGGAGTGGTGAGCCTACAAGAGGTCTAGTAAAACAGCAACGTTTTTTACAATGTTCGTGATGTCCTTTGCGATGTCGGTCTTGCGAATCTCGTAGTCCGAGCAGTTTGAGGGTCTGGGGAAACCACCTGTAGCCGCAACTACGAGGTAATGCTCTGACTGCGAGTAAGAGACTCTAAGGTTCTCCAGTAGGTCCTTCAACTGCTTAAAGCCTGTAACTAGCGTAGCGAGTAGTAAACCCTTGTGCCTTATACGTGTGAGCAGGTTTTTGTTCATATAGTAGTGAGCTAGCCCTTGAACCAGCTGAACGTCGTTCTCGACTAGTTTAGAGGGGATCAGGGCCACAGGTAGGTCTGGTACTAGACCTAAGTCTTGAAGCTCCGCGTCTATGTCCTCGTTTTTCTTCCAGCATTGGTAGATCCGCGCTTCGAACTCTTTACCGAAATACCTAATTAATAGGAGACCAGGCTTCGGGGAGCGAACTTCGAGTACCATTAACACAACCTAGGCTGGGCAGGTAACACCTAGGTATTTAGCCTGCTTCACGAGACAGGCTCTTCGACAGTCTCAACCTTCTTCTCTCTACTCCTTATAGCCACGAGGTGAGTTATGTAGCCTGCGATCTGGTTTCTCAGCTTTTTAGACCTTGTCGAGATGAGCTTCGACACGACTTGCTTATTGGACTCGAAGTCCCGTGTGAACAACTGAGGGTAGCTGTCCAGGAGCTGCCTAGCCACCCTCTTCACCAGCCTTATCCTGACTTTTCCCACGCTAAGCACCTCGCCTCAGGTACTGTGTAACAGGGAATACGTTAGGGCGTTTTAAATTTTTAGGCAAGAGCCGACGACCCTTCGAGAGCCCCGACTAGCTGAGGTGCTGTACGCGATATCATTAATATTCACCGGGTTGCATAACGAAGTTCCGGTGTTCCGATTTGAAGAGCAGAGTAAAAGACTTGAGTCTAGCCGAGCAGGGCAGGCTAAAGCTTGAGTGGGCAATGAAGCACATGCCCGTCCTGATGAAACTCAGAGAGGAGGGTAGGGACAAGAGACCCCTAGCAGGTCTGAGGATAGGAGCGGTTCTTCACGTTACTAAGGAGACCGGGGTTTTAATGATGGCCTTGAAAGACTCCGGTGCCGAGGAGGTGGTCTTAGCTGCCAGCAACCCATTGTCCACGCAAGACGACGTGGCGGCCGCTCTCGTAGAGTACGGCATAAGAGTGTACGCCTGGAGAGGCCAGTCTAGTGAAGAGTACTACTGGTGTATAAGGCAGGTGGCCGAGAGCAGACCGGACATTGTTCTAGATGACGGCGGAGACCTCCACGCCATGCTCCACAGCGAGTACAAGAAGCTGGCGAGCGAGATAACGGGAGGCACCGAGGAGACGACTACCGGTGTCATAAGATTAAAGTCGCTCGAGAGAGAAGGGCTCTTACTATACCCCGTCGTGGCCGTGAACAACGCGTACACCAAGTTCTTGTTCGACAACCGCTTCGGCACTGGTCAGAGCACTTTTGACGGGATAATGAGGGCGACCAACATCCTAGTGGCGGGGAAGATCGTAGTTGTCGCAGGCTATGGTTGGGTCGGTAAAGGGATCGCGCTGAGAGCGAGAGGTTTGGGGGCTAGGAGAGTCATAGTAACGGAGGTCGACCCTATTAGAGCGCTAGAGGCGGTGTTCGACGGCTTCGAGGTTATGCCCATGTCCGAGGCGGCTGGTATAGGGGACATATTCGTGACAGCCACAGGCAACAAGGCTGTTATTAGGAGAGAGCATTTCGAGAAGATGAAGGACGGAGCCATCTTGGCAAACGCTGGTCACTTCAACGTCGAAGTATGGATACCAGACCTGGAGAGCTTGTCGGTCAGGAAGAGAGTGATCAGGGAGAACGTGACAGAGTACACTCTACGAGACGGGCGTAAGCTGTACTTGTTGGCCGAGGGAAGGCTTGTCAATCTAGTAGCGGCAGAGGGGCACCCGAGCGAGGTGATGGACATGAGCTTCGCGAACCAATACCTCGCTGTGAAGTACCTGCACGAGAACAAGGGGAGGCTCGAGAAGAAGGTCTACAACCCGCCGAGAGAGCTAGACGAGATGGTGGCCAGGCTAAAACTAGAGACCATGGGTATCAGGATAGACGAGCTAACCCCCGAGCAGGTCGAGTACTTGAAGTCCTGGTCGTACGGCACCTAGAGAACGCGAAAGAAGTGGGCCCGGGGGGATTCGAACCCCCGACCACCCGGTTATGAGCCGGGCGCTCTACCGGGCTGAGCTACGGGCCCACGGTTCTAATCAATCAAAGTATTTATTCGGGGTTTAATAGCTTTAAATCCGTTGTCCTCCGCTCACGTTTTCTTTACCGATAAGATGTACTTGAACGCGGCGTCGGCCGCAATAGCCCCGTCGGCGGCAGCGGTTATTATCTGCTCGAACCTGTACTTGTAAGGACCACCAGCAGCGTCGCCGGCCACAAACACGCCTTCCAAGTTTGTCGACCTGTCAACTTTGACGACTGCGTGCCCTGTCTCGTCTACCTCCAGCCCGATCTTCTCGAAGAACTCGCGTGGAGGTTTCAACCCTATCTCGACGAAGACCCCATCTACCTCGATCACCCTCTCCTCGCCGGTAACCCTGTTCTCGATTCTAATTGCGCGTACCCGGTTGTCGCCGATTATCTCTTTGACTACGCTGTTCTTCAAGATCTCTATCTTGGGGTTGTTCAAGGCCTTCTCCACGTAAACCCTGAAAGCCCTGAACTCGTCCCTCCTGTGTATTAGGTACACTTTCGAGGCCAGCGAGGCGAGGTATATCGCCGAAGTCAGCGCTGAGTTACCCCCACCGACCACCGCCACGATCTTGTCCTTGAACAAGGGGCCGTCGCACGTGGCGCAGTAGGAGACCCCTCTACCACTGAACTCCTCCTCTCCCTTCACATTAAGCTTCCTCTTCTCGCTACCCACCGCTATAATCACGGCGTAGCCGCACAGCTCCTTCTCACCGACAGTCTTTACACACCACAGCTTGTCCTTCCTGTACATGTCTATGACCTCGTCTTGAATGATCGGAACGTTGTATTTCTTCACGTGGTTAACGAACCTGTTTACTAGCTCTTCTCCCGGTATGTCGGGTAGTCCGGGGTAGTCGTCAACAATGGTCGCCTCGGTAACGTATCCACCCACTAGTTTTGTTACAACAACAGTTTTTAGTTCGTACCTAGCCGAGTAGAGAGCAGCCGTTAAACCGGCGGGACCACCGCCTACGATCACAACGTCGTACACTTCTTCTTTAGTGGGTGCTTTAACAGGCACGATCCTGAGCTTGAAGCTCATGTTAAGCACCTCTTTGTCTTAACATGGGAGAAGAGTGGTTTAAAGCTTGGTTTAGTATTAATGCGACGTGGTGTTTGTCCTCATGGAGTACGTGGAACTCGGCTGGAGCGACCTTAAGATATCCAAGATAGGTCTCGGCACGTGGCAGTTCAGCGAGACGTGGGGGCTCGTCGACTACGAGAAAGCAAAAGCGGTAGTAGCTAAGGCTGTAGAGCTTGGCATAAACTTCTTCGACACGGCCATGGTATACGGGAGAGGCATGAGCGAGACATTCCTAGGCAAGGCCCTTAAAGAGCTCGGGGTTAAGAGGGACGACGTGGTGATAGCAACAAAAATACCCGGAGAGTTTCTACAACCGGAAGACGTGTTCAAGGCCGTGGACAGGTCGCTTAAGAGGCTAGGAGTCACATACATTGACCTACTTCAGATACACCACCCGCCGACTCATCACAACTTCCCGACCTCGAAGTACGCTAAGGCCCTCGAGAGGCTCGTGGTACAGGGGGTTGTAAGGTACCTCGGCGTGAGCAACTACCCGATAGCGCTGATAGAGGACCTCAGGTCCAACTTGTCGGTGACGGACATCGTAAGCATGCAGTATAGGTTCAACCTCGTCGAGAGGTGGTCCGAGGAGGAGCTGATACCCTACGCCGAGGCAAACGACCTCACCTTCATCCCCTGGAGCCCGCTCGCTAAAGGCGCGCTCTCGGGTAAGTACAACTTGGAAAACATCAAGCAGTTCACAGACCTGAGGAGGAACGAGCCGGTCTTCCACGAGGAGAACTTCGTGAAGGTAATGCCCCTCGTCAACCTCTTAGTTGAGGTAGGTAAGAAGTACGGTAAAACGCCATCCCAGGTGGCCCTGAACTGGTTGATCAACTACAGCCCGGTTATCGTGCCAATACCAGGCGCTAAGACCCCTGAACAAGTCGCTGAGAACGCGGGAGCTGTTGGCTGGAAGCTCAGCTACGAGGACTGGAGGGCCATCGACGAGTTGAGTAGGAGTATAAAGATCACCTACGTGACCTGGTAGAATACTTTGTACATGAATATAGACAGCAAGGCTAGAGCTGGTAGTTGAGAAGGGACGTCCTTTAACCTGACGAGCTTCAGTCCAGTCAGCTCTTTTTTGCTCGGCTCGCTTTCACCCGACGGGAACACTATCAGCAGGCTCCCGCTATGGGCTTGGCGTATCTGGGACGCCTCCAGCTCGGTTCCTTCATCGCTGTAAAAGTACGCTTCGCTTGGTCTCAGGAGCTCCAGCGCGTCGCCGAGCTCGGGGAAGACCATGAAAGGCTTGTTGAGCTTAACCGATACCTTGAACGCCTCCGGAATCCCTATCTGGGCTGCCGCCCCAATAGGCTTTACTATAACAGGTACTACCTGTGCTTTCTGCGAGAATGCGTAAACCGTCTTCACGAAGTCGACCACTCTCTGAACACTTGTGGGACTGTATAGTCCTACGTAGACCATAGCCAACCCCGAGCTACCTCCGCACCTCTTGTTTACCTGGAAACTCATGTATTGGTCGTTTTTAATAACCTGTCGCGCTTCTTATAACTCCCGGAGTATCTCGTAGACGAACAGGGCGATCGCCCTGGATAACGGGATTGGTACGGCCTCGCCTACTTGGTTGTACTGCTCGTCTCTACCCCCGTAGAAGACGAAATGGTCTGGAAACCCCATGAGTCTCGCCTGCTCTCTTACGGTCAGTAGCCTGTTCTCGAAGGGGTGTATGAAGCGAGATGAGCCGAGCACCGTCGGGGCGACCTCGTAGGGGTCGAGCCTGATCAAATTGGGAATCTCTCCTACGGCGCCTTGGAAGTATATGAGGGCCTTACCGTGCTTCAGTTTTGCCACCTTTTTAAGTTTCCTCCAGCTCAGCTCAGGGGGCGGGTCGTGGTTGGGGAGAGAACTCCCGGGCGGCGGCATCCCGCTCAGTGCGTCTATCACTCTCACCTTTTTGTTCGACTTCGGGGGTTTTATCTCGACGTTCGATATGAAGACCCTTCGCCTCTTACTCGGGTTAGAGTAGTCCTCGGCGTTCAGTACATTGAAATATAACTTGTGATAACCGATACGCTTAAACTCACGAGTTAAGGCCTCTTTCAGACCACCCTCCATTATCGCAGGCACGTTCTCCATTATGAAGACTCTCGGCTTCAACAACCCGACTATCCTTATGAAATGTAGAGTTAGCTGTCCCTGGGGGTCGACGTACAGTCGGTTAATCGGGTCTCTCTCCCTCCTCGGGTTGGCGCCAGTGAACGGCTCACACGGCGGGCTACCAATGACGAGCGGTATGTCCAGATCTCCGAGCACGCTTTTCAGCGTTGCGTAGTCGACTTCTTTAATGTCCTCTACCAGGACTAGAGGGTCCGGTATATTAGCCTTGTAAGTTAGAGCCGCGGGCTTGAAGTTGTCTACTGCTAGAACTGGTTTGTAGAGCCCCGTCTCGTAGAAGCCCCAGGCAAAACCTCCTGCTCCAGAGAATAGGTCGACGAATTCTACTTTATGTCTCAAAATCCATCACTGTATATGTAGTCTAGAAGTTTGTCGAGAGACTTTAGCTTCTCTCTCAGAAGGGCGAGCTCACTGTCTTTGTCTACTTCCATTAACAGGGAGTTGTCGTTGGGGCAGTGAAAGTCGTTTATGAGGGCCTCGTCGTATCTGAACCTCCTGTGGCATGTCGGGCAGATGTAAAAGGTGTTCTCCTCGAGCTCTCTTATTCTGGTTGACAGCTTCTCCTTGGACTTCCTCAGTCTTGAGACTATGAAATTGGCTAGTGCCTCTCTATTCAAGACCCACCCGTGCAAAACCTTGTCCTTGTCTTTTACCTTGACCGGTACAACTACGGCCTCGTCTGACAGCTTCTGGAGTATTTTCCTCACTATGTTCGACTTTGTGTTCAGGTCTTTACCAGCCGTCTCCTCAATTATCAAGCCGTTGTTCGCCAGCATGAACTCCAGTATTCTCCTGCCCTCCTCGCCCATCATCTTCTCAACGATCAAAATCGTTATTTCAATGAGTTTGTCCTCCCTGGGCACTCCGCTCACAGCTCTCTCTGTCGCCAACTCTTAACACCTTTTTGCCTCTAGGGGTCGGTACTACTACTAGTTTTGCTCCACTAAATTTCCTATGTAGTTCTTCTCCCTTATAATACCTATCTAGGAACACGGCGAGTGCGGCGACCTCGGAGTGCGGCTGGTGACCTATGGCCACGTTGTAATCGGCCAGCTCGTAGAATATTCTTGGGACTTTCTCGGCGCCTACCACGACCAGCAGATCTTTACCCGACCCCCTGATCTCGTCTATGACGTCGTCGACGTGTAAACCGTACATTGTCAAATGAACTACAATACCCCGGGACTTCCACTTCTTAACGTACTCAACGGAGTTCACGCCCATGATGACCTCGAAAGGGCCGCCCCACAGATCCACGACTTTTCTAAGAGACCTCGCGACACTTTCGTCTACAACGTCACCAATAACTATCCCGTTAGCCCCGAAAGACCTCGCGACAAGTCCCACGTGCGTAGTGACTCTTTTGTCTCTCCCGGGTCTGTGACCTAGCCTCAGCACGTAGATCTCGACCATCTCTCACATACCTCTAATGACTCCGACTATCTCGCGCTTAAGAGCGTCCAAGTTAATTCTTTTCTCGGCCGAGATAGGAACAATCCTAGCCGCATTCACCGCCGATTTAGACAGCTCTCTAACCAGCTCTTCAACTCCGTTTTCGTTGATTAGATCTATCTTGTTCAAAGCAACAATGATAGGCTTACCGTGGACGCCTATATCGTTGAATATTTTCAATGAGGAGTCAACTTCGCTAATAACTCTCTTTAAAGGCTTTGATGAGTCCACGACAAGGACGATCAAGTCGGCGGCTGTTACCTCTTCGAGTGTTGCGTAGAACGCCTCGGTGATCTCGGGCGGCAGGTCCCTTATGAAACCAACGGTATCCGTCACAACCATGTGAACCCCGTCAATATCTAATTTCGCGGTCTTGGGGCTCAGAGTGGTGAAAGGTTCGGGTCCTACGGGCATGTTCTTCCCGGTTAAGGCATTGAATAAAGTGGTCTTACCAGCACACGTATAGCCTGCAATCGCTACGTGGGGGACTCCCTCTCTCACCCTCCTCTCTCTCCTGACCTCTCTTACCCTCCTTATCTCCTCGATCTCTCTTCTTATACGGCCCTCCCTTCTTCTGAGAAAAGTGTAATACTTCTCGTAGCCGTACCTGCCAGGTCCGAGATACCCGGCCAGCTCGCCCAGCTTGGACTTCCTGATGAAGTCTCTCACGAGTGGGAGCATGTGTTTGATCCTCGCGAGCTCTATCTGTAGGAGAGCCTCTCTACTACCGGCGTGTTGGGCAAATACCTCGAGTATTAGTAGAACTCTGTCGACAACCTCTGTTTTCACCTCTCTGAGTATGTTCGTCACCTGGCTTGGCCTCAGTATGTCCATGACCACGAGCCTGTCGGGCGGGTCATCTGCTAGTTCCTTGAGCTTGTCTTGTTGAATGTAAGTCCTAGGGTTGGGTCTCTTGACGAAGTGGACCTGGTCTACGACTCCATACACCGTCTTGACGAGGCTTAGCTCTTCATCAACAAAGTCACGATATTTACTCGGTATGAATACGACTACTCTTTCCGTCTTCACTTCTTGCTCACTCTAATGAGGTCGCCTACGGTAAAGTAGTCTTCGTCCTCCCTCCCCGTCTGTAGCGGCTCTTCGGCGGTTCTCTCAATCAACTTTATACCCAGCACCTTCTCCAGTCTCTTAGCCAGTTCTAAGCTGGGTTTAAGCCTGCCCGACTCTATTCTCTTAATAGTGTTCTCACTCTCTTTTATCTTAGAGGCTAGCACAGCCTGCGTCCAGCCGAGCCTCTCACGAGCCTCCCTAATCCTCTTGGCATAGTCCTCAACAATCTCGAACTCCTCTCCAAACCCCCTACTAGCTCCTGTCATAACTCTCTTACTCCGGGAAATAACGACCAGCGGCTTCTTACTCTCTTCCACGTAGGGTCTTGCCTTACCGCTACTTATGAGCTTGCGGTAGCAGTCGGGGCAAACCTGTAAGATAGAGCCCTCTACAACGACCCTTTTGCAGTCTCTCTCATTTAGTACTTCTCTCCCGCATATCTCGCAGTAACAAGGCATTTAGACAACCTTAAGACTTCTCTCCCTGAAGGCTCTTAAATACTATTGAGTCCGGGTTTTAAAGACCTTCTTAAAACCGATAAAAGGAAAGGGAATTTTCATGTTTAGTGAAGATGTGCGAGAAGATGCTACTGAAGCCAGGTTGCCCGATGAAGACTACATTCGCTACCTAGAGAGCAGGTTGAAGCAGCTGGAGAGCGAAGTTAAGAAGCTCAGTATGAAGGTCAATTACTACAAAGCCGAGATCGAGAGGCTATTGGCCCCCCCTCTGATAGAGGGTGTTCTCTTGTACTTGATCGATGGAAACAGAGCCGTTGTAAGGAGCACTACTGGCCCCAACCTCATTGTCAACATATCGGAGAATGTGCCTCGTGAGAGGCTTGTCCCCGGCGCGCGCGTTGCCTTAAACCAGAGAGGCTCGACGATAGTGGACGTTCTCCCCGAGTACGAGGATCCGTACGTACAGTCCTTCGAGGTAATCGAGAAACCAGAGGTGACATACAACGACATAGGCGGTCTAAAGGAACAGATCAGAGAGTTGAGAGAAGTCGTTGAACTACCTCTGAAAAACCCCGACTTGTTTAGAGAAGTGGGTATAGAGCCCCCGAAAGGGGTCCTACTCTACGGTCCACCCGGGTGCGGCAAGACCCTCCTAGCTAAGGCCGTAGCTAGAGAGGCGGAGGCGACATTCATCAGTATTGTAGGTAGCGAGCTCGTACAGAAGTTCATAGGGGAGGGGGCTAGGATCGTCAAGGAAGTATTCAACATGGCTAGGAGAAAGGCTCCTGCTATAGTCTTCATAGACGAGATAGACGCGATCGCGGCTAAGAGGATAGACATAGGTACTAGCGGGGAGAGGGAGGTTCAGAGAACTCTTATGCAGTTGCTGGCGGAGATAGACGGCTTTAGGCCCCTGGACAGAGTCAAGGTGATTGCGGCAACGAACAGAGTTGACGTACTGGACCCCGCTATACTCAGACCGGGCAGGCTAGACAGGCTGATAGAAATCCCATTGCCCGACAAGCAGGGGAGATACGAGATTTTCAGAGTTCACACAAGAAGGATGAAGCTCGCAGACGACGTCGACTTACACGAGCTGGCGAGTAAGACCGAGGGTTTGTCTGGGGCCGAGATTAAGGCGATCGTTACGGAGGCTGGATACAACGCTATCAGGTCGGGTAGGAAGGTTGTAACGAGGGAAGACTTCGAGCTCGCGGTAAAGAAGATTTTGGCGAAGAAGAATGTCAGGAGGGGTATCGTAGAGGAGAGGAACAACAGCCTCCACGTTATCTTCTGAGAAATGTGCAACCGATGTTTTTAACAGGAACCAAATAAGGTCCTTAATTATCATAGTACCTAACGTGACAGCTCATGATCAGGAGGAGGCTAAGCGACCAGGAGCTAGAGGAGCTAAGGTACATAGCCGGCTTACAGTTCGGAGTAAGCGGTGAGTTCATACCTGAAGGGGCTGAGGGCGAGTTTAGTAAAAACACCCTGAAGCTGAGGAGGATAATCGTCGACGATAAACCTTACCTGTCCATCAGAGCCTCGGACTACAGGTTCAACCTCCACATACCTTCAGGACTGGTTTTAAACCGTCTACTTCCTCATCCCCGCCTACGAGTATACGTAATGGAGAGGTACTCGGAATTCGTGGCCAGAGGTGGTAATGTGTTCTGTAAACACGTGGTGATGGCCGACCCCGATATAAGACCCGAGGACGAGGTCTTGGTCGTCGACGAGAAAGGTAATCTGCTGGCGGTAGGCCGCGCGGTTAAGCCCGGCTGGGAGATGGTTTTTTATAAGTGGGGTGAAGCAGTTAGAATAAGGCAGGGTGTTCGGGAGTGAATATTGTACTGCTCGAGAAGATAACCGATGAGGACCTGCGGGACTCGATATTCATAACAGGCTTCCAAGGATTTGGCATGGTGGGTTATTTGACAAGTAGACACCTTGTTTTAGAGTTGAAGTTGAAGAGGGTGGGCTTCGTTAAGACGAAGTACTACCCGGAGACCACCATATACACGAGGGAGATAGGTGTAGTCTACCCGTTCGAGCTGTATTACGGTGTTGTGGAAGGTAAGAAGCTCCTCGTACTCTTGAACAACGGGACACCCAGTGTACGTGATAGGACTAGCTACGCTGACCTGATCGCCAGGTGGGTTAAAGAAAAGAAGGTCTCGACGGCAATACTCGTAGGGGGTCTAGACCCTAGTCTCAGAGAAAGCGAGGAGGAAAAGTACAGGTGGATCCCTGTAGGCGGCTACGAGGGCAAGCTAAACGCGCAACTACTCGAGAACAGGCATATAATCGGGCCTCTAGCCCTCTTGATAATGTTCATGGACGCCTACAAGGTACCCGGTGTAGCGATCTTCGCCTACACGGAGCTCTACAGACCAGACCCGAGGGCTAGCGCGGCCGCGGTCGAGGCCATAGGCGAAATGCTCGGTTTCAAGATCGACACTACGAGGCTACTCGAAGAGGCTAAGATCATAGAGTCTATCGAGGCTGAGCGAGAGAGGATGTTGAAGACGATCGAAATGGAGGAATCGGAGAGAAAGGGCCACCCAATATACCTGTAAACTCTAGTGTGCCGCCCCGGCTTCTCTTAACGCTAGTACGTTGAGCCGTACTTCTACGCCGGAGCTTTTTAACAAGTCCTCTATCTTTCGGGCGAGCCTGAGCTCTACGTTGCTCGAGTTCTCTAAAACACCTATTTCAACCCTGGCCATCTTCTTTCCTTTGACCAGTTCGAGGACTTTGGCGGAGACCTCCTCTAGAACCTTATCGCCCAAACTGTCCAACACGCCCTCCTCGTGTTGGAAGTAGGGGTACGTGTTGGCGAGCTGAATTGGGAACAGACCTAGAACGGGGTGTACTATGAAGACTTTATCGCGGCCCCACCTCTTCAACGAGTATTCTCTTAGACTCGCGAAATCTTTGCCGGTAGCGACCAGTAGGACTATACTGTCGCTTACGAGTACCTTCTCAACCAGCTGAGAGCTCTTCGACTCGATAGCTCTCACTCTCGGGTTGTAGTAGGAGTCCTCGTCTAGGATCAGAAGGGCTGGAGCGTCTGGTTTGGATACGGGGTTGAACCTGAGGAGTATGTCGGCGTGTCTCTTGACTACTTCAAACGCTCTACGCAGGCTAGGGTGCGTCTTGCTCCTCTCTTCCAGTAACTCCCAGAGCCTCCCCTCTCTTATGCTCTCCTTTACAGTGTTAAGTTCCTTCTTCAAAGTGTACAGGTTGTGGAGCGCGATAAGCCTCGTGCGCTCTTCGCTAGGTAGCTCCAGGAGATCCTTGGGGGTGTACCTCGAGCAGACTGGGCAGTTGCAGGGCAGGTATGTCAGTTCCTCGACCCTCTTAGTCCCACCGGGTAGCATGTACCTTCCTTCTCGCGCGTAGAGGATGTAGCTTGCGGAGTCGAAGAGGTCTGCCCCCAACGCGACGAGGAAGGGTATGATCATCGGGTGCCCTACACCGAATACGTGTAGTGGTTTACCCGGTGGTAGGACTCTCTTGACTAGACCGACATACTCTAGGAGAGGGCTGTAATCGTACTTCTCCAGTAGTACTGTAGGCGAGCCGAACGCGAAGATGTGGTAGGGGGTCCTCCAAGCTCTTACGGCGGACTTCTTGAGTAGGTCGGGGTAAGGCGAGCCCTGTATAGGTAGAGCCCATAACTGGTCGCTGTCCATTATAAGGGGGAGTGCTTGGAGAGCTCTTCTCCAGGTCTCTTCCACGGCATTGTACGCTTCGCTCCACGTCATTTTAGTCCCCGTTGGTACGTCGAGTATGACCGCTATGTCGCTTCCGATACTCTTCTGATAGCTCACGATAGTTGGGTTGTCTACCTCCACGTCGCCGTATACGAGTACTTGATAACCCCCCGAGTCGGTCATTATAGTGTTGCTCCACTTCAGCTCTTCGTGTATGTCCTTGACGACGCCTTTGTTCCTCTTGTAGAACAGGTAGGCGTTAGTTATGATCGCGTTGAAACCGATCTCTAGGATCGTGTTTAAGTCAACGTCCTGTCTCACCGGGTCAACAACAGGAAAAATATATGGTGTCTCGATAGTCCCGTGTTTCGTTTTCAGTCTACCGATTCTCCCCGCTAAGTCGTACTCTCTCACGTCGAAGTACTCCAATACTATTCTCCCTTTAGCATCTTACGCCTCGTTTCGAGGTACTGTTCTAGCAACCTGTATAAGGTCTCTGCTATGGGTCCGGTGCCCTCGACACCCCTCTCGCTCACCCTATAGCGCCCCTGGACTTCTACGACTCTGGCCTCGGGTATGATCTTCACGAGGTGTTCAGGTAGCTTCATCTCCTTGATGATGATGTTCTTGAATTCCTCTGGGTCGAACAAGGGTATCTCGAGCACTATTATCTCGCTCAACCTCTCGCCTTTCACGATCACCTTGGGGTACCTGTTCCCTTTGTCGTCCACAGCATTCTGCAGAAGAATGTTCAGGGAAGGAGTGTCGAACCCCACGAGCCTACCCTCGTAGGACCTCCCGTCGGCCAAGACGATTTTGACCCTCTTGTCGATCAAGCTCGTCAACTCGCTTGTAAGTCTCCTCGACGCGTCTAGCACGCTCATAAGACCACCTTCAGGCACTTTAACCTATGTCAAAGTGGTTATTTTGAATATTTCTCCCCCTGACACCCTAATAAGCGTCCTTTCAGCGCTGACTCTGGGTTAACACTTAAAAATATCCCAACGACTTAAAATAGAGCATGGTCTTAGTCCATTAGACCAAACTGTGGCCTGGTAATATGCTTCAGAAGTATACTTGCTCAGTAGAGGACATCGAGAGGCTGAGGTATCCCGGCGTATACAGGGTCAAGTTCAGATGCGGGGATGTGTCGATAGAGCTAGAGTTCCACGAGAAAGTAATGCCCCCTCTGAAGAAGGGGGGTAACGCCACGATAGTTCTGACAGACAGCAGAGAGGAATGCCTACAGCACTACTTCTGCGGTAAAGGCAGTGTCGTGTCTAACAGGAGCATAGGTGAGACGTACAGAGCCGTTGTCTCGATAGGGGGCTTCTTACTCGTGTTGAAGTCGGCCCAGCAACTAGACCTCAAACCTCTCGACGAGGTCTACACAGGGGTCTCGGTCAGTTAACAGCTGTCCTTGAAACTTTCGGCTGTCACCCTCAGCCAATACGTGCTCCTACTTCAAGGGGACGGTTTTTGAAGTACTACGTCTTGAGGCTATACAAGTACATGGGCTCTAGGGACGAGCTCGTCGAAGACGAGCTGAGGAAGCTAGGCGAGCTCATAAGGAGCAGAGTTAGTAGGAACAGGTCGGTAAAGTACATAACAATGAGCGTACTCGGGAGGAACAGAGCTGACGGGATGCTGATCATAGGGGTGAAAGAAGGTGAAGAGGCGGAAGTACAGTTCATAAGCGACTACATAAAGTCCAACTTCAAGCACATAACCGTAGGCGAGGTAAAGGAGTTCGGGCGGGGCGACTCGCGAAGTATACTCGAGATGCTCGTAAATTTTTGAAGAGGAGGGAGAGCGTAGGGGTAATATACCCCACGTCGCTGGCGGTGGCACCGAAATACCCAGTCCAGGAGCCCGTGAAGACCAGAGAAGTATCTGCCGAAGAGTGCATCGTCTTAGGAGAGGTAGTGAACTCTATCCCCCCGGTTGACGCGTGCATCCCCGCAGAAGACTTAAACAAACATTTGCTGGTAACCGGCGCGACGGGCTCGGGTAAGACGTTCACGGTCGCTACACTAGTTAACCGGTTAACTACCGGAGACTACTCGTTCAACTACAGGCCGCTCGTACTCGACTGGCACGGGGAGTACAGTCGCTTGCTGAAAAACCCCAATGTCATAGACCCGTTTCAGTTACCTGTCCCCCTCTTCGGAGATGAGGACCCTAACGTCTCCGTTGACTTCGCTAGTCAGGTGCTCGCCTTAACACCCGCCCAGGAGTACGTATTGCTCAAGGCCTTCGAGAACCTCAGGGGTTGGGACCGCCTAGACTTAGCAGACGTTATCGAGGCGCTCGAGAAGATGGTGGACGAGTCTGGGTGGTTCAGGGAGAGCCGTCTCTCGCTCATGAGAAAGTTGAGAAGGCTCGTGGTAGGTAAGTACAAAGGCCTGTTCAGGGAGACAAGGGTCGGGTTCCTCGATAAAACGAGAAGCCCCCTAGTAGTAGACCTATCCAAAGTGGGCGATCTGACCATCAGGAGGGTCTACGTGGCAGCCCTCCTCAAGAAGATCTTCGATATGGCTGTCCGTGGGGAGTTCGGGGTCAGCAGGCTACTCGTAGTCGTGGAGGAGGCTAGGAACCTTCTAGGGAAGGAAAATCACGTGGACGTGTTAGTCAAGATGCTAGGCGAGGTGCGGAAGTTCGGGGTTGGTCTCGTAGTGGTGTCCCAGTCGCCCTCCTCGCTTGTGGACGACGTGATGGTGAATACCTCTACTAAGATCGTGCACTCGGTGAAGTCTGCCGTAGACTTAGAAGTGTTGGAGAGAGCGACTCACATGCCGGTCGAACTGAGAGAGGTGATACCTTACCTGGACAAAGGGGAAGCAGTTTTATTCTCGAGCCTGTACAAAAAACCTCTATTGATAAAAGTGGTTTAGTCTTCCTCTTTCTTCTCTTCCTCGCCAGGCTTCTTGCCGGTCTCAGTGCCTTTCTCTTTCGCCTTGCTGGCGGCTATCACGTCGTCGATTCTCAGTATTATCGTAGCGGCCTCTGTACCCGCCTTTATCGCGTTGGCTATGACGCTCACCGGCTCTATTACCCCTCTCTCCATCATGTTGACGAGGTCGCCGTTGTTTAGGTCCACGCCTATCCAGGTGCCCTCTTCTCTCTCGTGAGAGGCCCTAAGCTTCATGATTATGTCTACTGGGTCTAGGCCTGCGTTCTCGACGAGCGTGACAACCAGCCCTTCTAGAGCCTTCGCGAAAGCCTCCACGGCAAGCTGCTCCTTACCGCCGACCTTCGTGGAGAATTTCCTTATGTGCTTCGCTAGTTCAGCTTCTACCGCCCCGCCTCCCGCAACGATCTTGCCGTCCCTTATAACGTCCGCAACCGCGGACAGGGCGTCCCTCATACTCCTCTCGGCTTCGTCTACGAGCCTCTCTAGACCTCCCCTTATCACGATGCTGACGGATCTCGGGTTCTTGCAGCCCTCTACGAACACCATCTTGTCCTCTCCGACCTTCCTCTCCTCTACTAGCGCGGCGTAGCCTAGGTCTTCGGGCTTCAGGTCGTCGATATTGCTAACTATCCTCCCACCGGTCGCTCTCTCGAGCTTCTCGAGGTCGCTCCTCTT
>NZ_JBMFLY010000016.1:0-22079 GCF_049970955.1 Thermogladius sp.
CCTGGCTCCCACCCTACGCGTTTACAGGTTAGAGTCCCTTTGGATGTTCACTAAGATTGAGTATAGACGCGTACATGTTTTTTACTCCGATAAAGTAAACTATTAAAACCCTACTCTGCGTATCACAGAGTAGAGCCGCTCTAACCGGTGGAGTCTATGAGTCTGCCAAAAGAACAGAGGTTCGTTGTCTGGTTAGATGAGGTAAGGAAAGAAGATACTCTGTTAGTGGGAGGCAAAAACGCGAACTTGGGCGAGATGATCGCTGCGGGCATACCTGTGCCGCCCGGCTTCGCCGTCACATCGTACGCCTTCAAGTACTTCCTCGACAAGACGGGCCTAGCCGAGAAGATCTACTCGATGTTGAACAAGCTGGATGTCAACAACACGAAGGAGCTGGAGGAGACGACCGCCAAGATAAGGCAGATGATCCTAGAGCAGCCCATGCCGCCGGAGATTGAGGAGGAGATAAAGAAGTACTACAGGGAGCTAGCCAAGAGGCTCAACATGGAGCCGTCCAAGCTTAGGGTCGCTGTGAGGAGCAGCGCTACGGCAGAGGACATGCCCGAGGCCAGCTTCGCGGGCCAGCAGGACACCTACCTGAACGTGTACGGCGAGGACAACGTGGTCTACTACGTGAAGAGGTGCTGGGCCAGCCTATTCACGGCTAGGGCCACCTTCTACCGTGTAGCCCAGGGTATACCCCACGAGAAGGCGCTGATGAGCGTCACTGTCCAGAAGATGGTCAACAGCAGGTCTGCTGGTGTCATGTTCACTCTACACCCCGTGACGGGCGACGAGAACGTCATCGTAATCGAGGGGAGCTGGGGCCTGGGCGAGTCGGTGGTCGGAGGCAAGGTCACCCCCGACGAGTTCGTGGTCGACAAGGCCTCTCTCAAGATCGTAGAGTCCAGGATCAACAACAAGAACTTCGCGATCACCTTCGACCCTAGCAAGGGCAAGAACATCGACATAAGGTGGGACGAGAGCAAGAAGGCCTGGGTTCACGAGGGTAGCGTCGTCGACGTCCCGCTAGCCAAGGTGGCCCAGCCAGACAAGAGCGCTCTCACAGAGGAGGAGGTCAAGAGGCTGGCCGAGCTGGCGCTACTCATACAGAAGCACTACGGCAGGCACATGGACATAGAGTGGGCAATCGACATGGACTTGAAGTTCCCCGAGAGCGTGTTCATTGTCCAGGCGAGGCCCGAGACTGTTTGGAGCGTCAAGAAGGCCAAGGAGGCCGAGAAGAAGGTGGGCGCGGTGGAGGCCAAGAAGACCGTGAGGCTGGCCGAGGCCAAGATACTCGCGAAGGGGCTGCCGGCGAGCCCCGGCGTCGGCGCAGGCGTGGCTAAGGTGATATTCGACCCGAAGAGCAAGGAGGCCATGGAGTTCAAGCAGGGCGAGATCCTCGTCACCAGGATGACCGACCCCGACTGGGTACCACTAATGAAGAAGGCCGCCGCCATCGTGACCGACGAGGGTGGTATGACAAGCCACGCCGCCATCGTGAGTAGGGAGCTGGGCATCCCCGCAGTGGTCGGCACTGGCAACGCTACCAAGGTGATCCAGTCCGGTCAGGAGGTAACGGTCGACGGCGCTAGGGGCGTCATATACGAGGGCATAGTGGAGGAGCTTGTCAAGCCCAAGGCAGCCGCGCCAGAGCAGCCGGTGGCCGGCGCAGTTGTCGCGGCCGTGGGCATAAGCCCGGAGCAGCTCCTGCCGCTATACCCGGTAACGGCCACGAAGATATACATGAACCTGGGAGAGCCCGACGCGATCGACAAGTACAAGGACCTGCCGTTCGACGGCATTGGGCTGATGAGGATAGAGTTCATCTTCACGGACTGGATAGGCTACCACCCAATGTACCTAATAGAGACGAAGCAGGAGGACTTCTTCATCAACAAGCTGGCCGCAGGTATCGCCAAGGTAGCCCAGGCGGTATACCCGAGGCCGGTGGTCGTCAGGTTCAGCGACTTCAGGACGAACGAGTTCAGGGGCTTGAAGGGAGGCGAGAAGTTCGAGCCGGACGAGAGGAACCCGATGATCGGCTGGAGAGGCGTCAGCAGGTACATCCACCCGAAGTACGAGGCCGGCTTCAGGCTGGAGGTCAGGGCCATCAGGAAAGTCAGGGAAGAGATGGGCCTCACCAACGTCTGGGTCATGTTCCCGTTCGTCAGGACCCTGTGGGAGATACAGAGGGTCGTCAAGATACTGGAGGAGGAGGGTCTCAAGAGGAGCAAGGACTTCAAGGTCTGGGCCATGGCGGAAGTGCCTAGTGTGGCGTTACTCGCGGACAAGTTCGCCGAGTACGTGGACGGCTTCAGCATCGGTAGCAACGACCTGACACAGCTAGTCCTAGGCGCCGACAGGGACAGCCAGATACTCGCCGAGATGGGCTACTTCGACGAGAGAGACCCGGCGGTTCTCGAGGCAATAAGGATGCTGATCGAGAAGGCACACAGCAAGGGTGCCACCGTCAGCATCTGCGGGCAGGCCCCAAGCGTGTACCCGGAGTTCACGGAGTACCTGGTGAGGCTGGGTATCGACAGCATTAGCGTCAACCCCGACGCAGTCGTATCGACCAGGAGGCTCGTCGCCAGCATCGAGAGAAAGATCATGCTCGAGAAGCTCGACGCCATCCTTAAGAAGATGAACCTCTAACCCCTTTAGGCAAACCAAGGTTTTTTATTCATACCCTCTATTCTTCTACATGGTGTATATATGCCTAAGAGAGTCGTGATTATTGGTGCGTCTGGTAGAGACTTCCACAACTTCAACGTGTACTTCAGGGACAACCCCGAGTACCGCGTAGTGGCGTTCCTCCAGACGCAGATAAAGGGGCTGAAGACGAGGGTCTACCCTCCAGAGCTCGCCGGGAAGCTGTACCCGAACGGGATACCCGTTCTCGGGATAGGGTACTTAGAGGAGCTCGCCAAGAACCCCGGCTTCGAAGAGGCGGTTTTATCATACAGCGACCTGACGTTCCAAGAGCTCGGCGAGGTGGTCTCAAAAGTCCTCAAGACGGGGGCTAGCTTCAGGATTCTCGGTTTCAAAGACACGATGCTGGAGAGCATCAAGCCCGTTATAGCTGTGACGGGTGTGAAGACGGGTGTAGGGAAGAGCAGCGTCTCGCGCGAGGTCGCGTTAGAGCTCAAGTCCAGGGGTTTAAGGGTCGGTGTTGTAAGGCACCCTATGCCGTACAGCGAGGTCTTCTACCCAGTCCAAAAGTTCGAGACGTTCGACGACCTCGGCAAGTACTTGATCACCGTGGAGGAGAGGGAGGAGTACGAGCACTACCTGAAACTCGGCTTCACGGTCTACGCCGGCGTAGACTACGGCATGATCCTGAGAGAGGTCGAGAAGAGCAGCGACGTCATCCTGTGGGACGGGGGGAACAACGACTTCCCGTTCTACAAGCCGGACCTGTACATCACGGTAGCCGACGCTATGAGGCCGGGTATTGAGACCTCGGCTTTCCCGGGCATGGTGAACCTCCTTGCCTGCGACAACGTGATCGTTAACAAGGCCGACCAGGCGACCAGGCAGGTGCTGGACAGCCTCGTGGAGAGGATCAAGGCCTTGAACCCGAGGGCCGAGGTGAGCATAGCAGTCAGCGACGTGTACATAGAGGAGGGCGAGCCGAAGGGGGTTAGGAGGGTCGTCGTCGTCGAGGACGCCCCCACCGTGACGCACGGCGGCGCCAGCTACGGCGCCGGCTACGTGGCGGCTAAGAAGTACGGGCTCGAGGTCGTCGACCCACGCCCCTACGCGAAGGGCTCCCTGAAGGCGGTGTACGAGGAGTTCAGAAGTATAGGGCCCGTAGTACCCAGTATGGGGTACAACCCTGATCAGTTGAGGGACCTAGAGGAAACCCTCAACTCCGTACCGGCTGACGCCGTCTTACTCGCCACACCCAGCGACCTCACCAAGCTTATAAGGCTGAACAAGCCGGCTCTACACGTGTCCTTCAGGGTACGCGTGGTAGAGGGCCCTACTTTCAAGGACATAGTGGACAAGTTCCTGGAGAGGGCCGCTAAAAAATCTACTTTCTAGCCTCTATTTTCTAATCCTGGCCCTCCTGAGGTACAGGTAGGCTAGGGCGAGCACGAACAACAGGACTACGACCGCCGTCACAACGCCCCGAGCCACGGTTTCCTCGGGGGTTCCTGTCAATACCTGCGTTGCCGTGGTCGTGGTTGTCGTAGTAACGGTAGCGGTCGGAGACGGCGCCGTCGTGGTCGTGGTGGTCGTGGCCGTTGTAGTGGTCGTAGTAATAGTGGTGGTAGTAGTCGTAGTGGTCCGCGTGGTGGTCGTCGTTGTTCTCACAGTAGTCGTGGTCTGCGTGGGCTGTACAACCAGGGGTGGCGAGACCGCGGTAACACCCGACAGGTTTAAGGCGGAGAGGTCTGCTACCCCTTCTCTGACCTCTACCACGACAGCCTCGTAGGGCCTGTCGAGGCTCTGCACGTAGACGTAGGCGTTGGTCAGGTTAGTCCTGATCGCCTTGCTCGACTCGTCGTACGTGGCGTAGGACACCGAGTTGGCCGGAGCGAAGCCGACGAGGTAGAGGACTCTGCTGCCGGCCGTCCAGACCAGCCTGACAGGCACTTCCCTGTAGTTCCCGTAGACGTCCAGCTTGGTGTTGTTCACAATGAAGCTGGTCGTGTCGGCTACTCTAACTGTAACGTTGCCCGAGCCTGGCCCCGCCTTCAGCGGTATGTAGCTGTACTCCCCGGTCGGGTAGAGTACTAGGACGACGTAGTTGTAGGTCGACGAGCAAAATGTGGCGTTGGCCGACGAGCAGCTGTAGAGTGGCGCACCCCCACCGCCCGTCACGACCCAGAGTGTGCTGGGCGTCGCGTTCTCGGCGTAGCCGTGCCAGTGGCTCTGCAGGACTATTCTCGGCGGGACGGGGAGGGAGGATATGAAGTTCAGTATCGCGCTGGCCTTGTCTGGCTCCTCGTCCTGCATGTTGTGGCCGACGTAGGGGTAGATAGGCCTGTGGTAGGCTAGGATTAGCGACCTGTTGCCAAGACCGCTCAGCGTCGCGTTGAGCCCGTAATAGAGGTCGCTGAGAGACCCCTCAACGTTGAGCGAGGCGATCCTCCACCCGGGTATGCCGTCGAAGACGACGGTCGTGTTCCCCACGTACGCCGCGTAGTAGCTCCAGGAGTCGGGGCCGTAGGCCACGTCGTGGTTGCCAATGACCGGTATGAAGTTGTCGATTCTCGCCTGCGACAACAGGTTGTAGAACGCCTTGTACTGGTCGAGAGTACCGAAGGACACGAAGTCGCCTCCACCGATCACCGCCTGGGGGTATATCCCGCTGATTTCGTTCAGTATGTCCACGAAGACGTTTGGGTACACCAGCGAGTAGGGGCCCGAGGTAGACGAGGGTCTATTGTCGCCCCACACGACCAGCACGTAGTAGGGTAGGTTCTGCGGGAGAGGTCTAGAAGTGGCCTGCTGGAGGGGCTGCACACCCTCGGCGTGTACGCCCATGGCAGTGGTCAACGTCAGGAGCAACAATAATGCGGCTACCCCAGGCCTCAACTACACGTCACCGATATTAGCTTGACTAGGCGAGCTTTAAAACCTGTTTTCCGATTAGCAAGCAGTGTAATGGTGGATAGGTAGTGAGTATAAGGCTTGCCGGCGAGACTGTCGCTGTGCCGGACCTGACGGCGATCGTCCAGGGGATAGTCTCTAAGCTGGTGGAGGAGGGGCGGCTCAGGGGCAGAGTTGTGGTCAGGAAGGAGATAATTGCCTACCTCGAGCAGGCCGCTCTGAGGGACCAGGCAGTAGGGTACGCGGGGCTGGAGGAGCTGAAGAGGCTAAGAGAGCTCAGCGCGAGGGGGCTCATAAGGCTGGAGTACGCGGGCGACGAGTCGGCGTACAGGGCGAGGGACCTCGACGAGAGCGCCCTTAACATGGTTGTGAGAGACTACGCCATGCAGGTCGGGGGCTTAGTCGTGACCGGGAGCAGGGTCGCGAAAATGGTCGCCGAGGCGATGGGCGTCGACGCCCTCTTATACGAGCCCGAGAACCGGGCCCGCCTATCCTTCGAGAGGTTCTTCGACGAGAACACGATGAGCGTCCACATAAAGGAGAACACCCATCCCGTGGCCAAGAAGGGCAGGCCGGGCGACTGGAGCTACGTCAGGCTCTCCGACGGCGTCTTGACGAGGAAGGAGATAGAGCAGATGGTCAACGAGATCGTCGAAGAGGCGAGGAGGAGGGAGGACAGCTTCATAGAGATCGACAGGCCGGGCTCTTCCATAATACAGCTCGGCCTGTACAGGATAGTCGTAACGAGGCCGCCGATGAGCGACGGGTGGGAGTTGACCATAGTGCGCCCCCTCAAGAAGCTTAGGCTCGAGGACTACAACCTGCCGGCCAAGCTGATAAGCAGGCTTAACGAGAGGGCTGAGGGCATACTAATAGCGGGGGCGCCAGGTATGGGGAAGACGACCTTCGCGCAGGCGCTTGCCGAGTACTACTACAGGAGGGGCAAGATCGTGAAGACGATCGAGAGCCCTAGGGACATGGTACTTCCGGAGGAGGTCACCCAGTACAGCAAGACGTACGCCGACGCGAGGGAGCTGCACGACATACTCCTCCTCTCCAGGCCGGACTACACGGTCTTCGACGAGATGAGAACAGACGAGGACTTCAAGCTGTACGCGGACCTGCGGCTGGCGGGCATCGGGATGATAGGCGTCGTCCACGCGACCAGCCCCATAGACGCTATCCAGAGGTTCATTGGGAGAGTCGAGCTGGGCATGATACCCTCCCTAATCGACACTGTGATCTTCATAAAGAACGGGCTCGTCGATAAGGTCTACGACGTCAGGATGACGGTCAAGTTGCCCACGGGGTTAAAGGAGGCGGAGCTCTCAAGGCCCGTAGTAGAGGTCAGGGACTTCATGACCGACGAGCTGGAGTACGAGATATACACTTTCGGCGAGCAGACGGTGGTCGTCCCCGTCAAGAAGCTAAAGTTCGGCAGGCAGGAGGGCCACAGGCTGTACGCCCAGCTCGAGAAGCTCTTCCCAGGGGCTAGACTCGAGGAGGTAGAGGACGGGGTTGTCATATCGATACCCAGAGACTCGGCCAACAAGTACGTAAAGTCCATGAGGAAGCTCAGGAAGCTCATGGAGAAGTACAAGGTAAACATAAGAGTCAAGCTCGAGTAGCCCTAGCTCTTCAGGAACTCGCGTAGAGGCCTGACCCCTAGCGCCATGGCCACCAGGTTGTCTATCCTCAGAAAGCTACCCTCCCGCAAGTTGCCGAGTGAGAGCTTGTAATTGCCCCCGGGCGTCTCCACCAGCTCCTTCACGGGTACGAACATCCACTCCCCTCTCCCCACGATCTTGACCGCTATGAATGCGGCCCCTCCCGACCTCCTGACAAACTCTAAGAGTTTTTGGACTTGGTCTCTTTGAATGTACAGAGTCTTATCCTCTGTTCTAGTGGTTTTGACCTCGAAGGCAAAGACTTGGCCGTTCATGATAGCGACCACGTCGGGGTACACCACCCTCTTGGCTTTCGAGCCGCTTGCCGGGGCTCTCATGACAGCGAACCCTCTCTCCCAGAGCCTCCTGGCCAGGTCTCTCTCGTGCGCGAAGCCCCTCTTCCTGTTAGACAAACTCCTACCCACGCTCGTTAAGTTTATTTGATTTGGCTACGAGAGTATAAAAATGCCGTATTGGTGAACCTCATGGGCAAAAAAGTCGTTCTCACAACCGTAGTCCTCGCACTAGTGTTAACATTAATAGCCGCGCCGCTGCGGGCGGCTCCAGCAAGCGAGGCCCCGGTACTACCCGGCGTGGTCTACAAGCCCTGGGTCTCGCCGGCAGCAAACGTGTCGATGAACAAACCGGCTGTAGCGTTCCCTGGCGACACGGTCTACATCAAGCTGAAGGACGAGTACGCGGGGGCAAGTATCACGGGCGGATACATCTGGACCGTGAAGCTCGTGGGCAGCGCCCTAAAGCTGTTCAACTACACTATAGCAGCCACATCGAGTGGCGGCGTCGTGTCTGTGAAAGTGCCTAACGAGGCCGAGGGCGGCGTCTACGACATCGTTTTGACGGGTGGGCAGACGCTCTACCTGCCTAGAAGCCTGTGGGTCATCAAGACTCTGGGCGACGTCCTCAGGATAGTCCACATCTCGGACCAGCACTACGGTGCCGGGCAGCCCAACATAATAACAGGCGACATGAACAGGTTCTCAAGCTACCTCGTCACGGGCCTGCTCTCCCCCGACCTAGTCATAGACACGGGAGACGTAGCCGACACCGCCTCAGCCCCACAGTACGAGCAGGCCGTGGGCTTCGAGTACGCCTTCCTATACAGCTTCCCGATATTCGGCAACCCGGGCAACCACGACATGCCGAACGACCAGTACTACAAGTACCTCGGCGACACCCAGTGGTATAGGGTCATCGGCGGGAAGGTGCTCATCGTAGCGGTTAACACGAGGGAAGAGGGCTACCTGAACTGGGACCAGCTGGTCTTCCTAGAGAGCACCCTAAAGCAGTTCTCGAACGTGCCCATCAAGATACTCTTGATGCACCACCCGATGTTCTACTACCAGGGGGAGCTGATAACGAGTAGCGACGACCAACAGACGTTGAGACCCTACGTGTCCGGCGGGCCGTGGACGCCCGTCAGTAGCTACTGGAGCGGAAACATGACGAGCTTCTTCTACACGCTGAGGCTCATAGAGGACTACAACGTCACCTACGTCCTCGCCGGCCACGTCCACAGGGACTTGTTCGTCAAGTACGTCAGTACCCGGACTAACACCACGACGTACTTCCTGACAATAACCACCAGCGGTATGGGCTCAGCCATCTACGACGGCATAGACTACTACGGGCTGGACACGAAGACGGGAGACCTCCAGTTCCTGGCTAAGCCGCCAACGTTCATCGGTTTCAGTAACATCACGGGCGACCTGGCAAAGAAGTACAAGCCCAACCTCGCCATGAACTCGCTACCCATCGGAATATACCCGCCTAGGAACAACTACGGAGTCGAGAACCAGTCCTTCGTGCCAGCTGTACTCCTGCAGACACCCCACGCCTACATTGTGAAGGCCTACAACAACCTCAGCTACCTCAACTTGTCCGGGGTGGTGGTCTGGTCCCTCCCGTGGGCTGGGGACTTTGTCTTCAAGCTACTGAACGCGACGGGCGGCGCGAGCGTCCAGGTTGTCGACAAGTTGCTGGTGGGAGACAGGCTGTTCGTGGCCCTGAACATAAGCCTCCCGTACGGCTCGGGCCTCGAGTTCGCCCTGGCTAACATGGCCGACGAGGAGCCCCCCCAGGTCGGTGTAAAGCTCACAGTCCCGAAGGTGCCAACGCTGGGCAGGCAGCTAATGGTCTACCTCGACCTGACGGACAAGGGCTGGGGCCCGAAGAACATAACGGTGACCTACACGTACGACGGCAAGACCGTCACCCTACAGCCCACCCTCAATAGCCCCGGCACCCTGGCTTACAGCTTCGACACCTACACGTACCTGCTCACACTCCCATCACCCAGCGGCGAGCAGCCAACCAGAGCCTACTTGAACGTTACCGGCTACGACAACGCTGGTAATAGGGTCGACGCCGCGTTCGTGATATACTTCTACCCACAGGGCCAGACACCCACAACTACACCCATCGTGCCCATTACCACTACTACGACCACCACGACTACTACGACTACTACAACGACCACCACTACTACGACCACGACGACAACCACCACGACCACCACTACTACTCCCCCACCAACTCAGGCGACGGGCCCAGGGGCACCCCCGTCTGTAACCGTGCTGACCCTTGTCGCGGTCGCTGCGATCATAGTAGTGGTGGTAGCGCTCCTTCTACTGCGTGGTAAAAAATAGAAGGCAGAATACACGAAAACATTTTTTATCTAGACCCCCTTCTACTATTTTTAAGAGGGGTGTAAACGGTTGAACAAAGGACCACTCCTACTAATGGCTATCGTGTTCTCCCTCTTCATCGCCCTAACTGTACTAGCCCCAGCCCTCTCTAGCGCGCAGACCACGAGGACCGTCACTGTAATGGTCGACCTGGCCCACGGCGAGAGCGACAAGTACCTGAACTACATCATGGGTAACATCACCTTCGTGAAGTGGATAGTGAACAAGGACCCGTTAACCCCGGACAAGTTGGCCGACGTCGACATCCTCCTGATAGGGCAGCCCACGGTCGCCTTCAGCGCCGACGAGATAAACGCGATCATAGACTGGCTTAGCAAGGGCAACAAGGCCCTATGGGTAGGCGGCGACAGCGACTACGGCAACGGCTACCAGACGATCCAGATAGTCAACAACCTGATGGCGGCCATCGGGTCTAAGCTCAGGCTGGAGCAGGGCGCTGTCTACAGCAACTACAACGGGACCTACTCCTACGGCGGTAGCGACTGGCCTGTAATCGCGAAGGCCTACTACAGGATGCTGGCCTTCGTGGAGCCGGACAACAGGCCGGACCTGTACACGCAGATACTGTCCGCCGGTATATCCAAGCCGATACTGATGCACGGGCCCACCTGCGTCATATGGGTTGACTCCAGCGGGAAATACCACGACCCGGTCACAGACATCACATCCGACCTGATAAGGCTGGTCTACTTCCACTACGCTCGCATTGGAGTAAACTACGCCAACTGGGCGCCACTGGTCTACGACCCGGTGAAGTACTCTAAAGACGAGAACACGTTCGTGGGCTACATGGCGGAGTACTGGGGCGACAAGAACGTCATAATAGTGCTGTCCGGCGAGTCGATATACGGCGACTACGAGCCTGCCTGGGCCTCCAGCTACTACGGCGTATCACTGGACGGCCCCAGGTGGGTGACGAACTTCATCACCTGGCTGGCCACGATAGTCACGTCTAGGGTGACCACGACCGTGACCTATACCGAGACTTTCACGACCACGGCTACCACGACCGTCACGTCGACCACGACCTTCACCACCACGTACACGACCACGTCGACAACGACCACGGTAGACTGGACAACCACGGGAGTTGTAGCCGGAGTCCTTGTACTGATCATAATAATCGAGGGAGTGCTGCTAGCTAGGAGACCCGGGAAGAAGTAGGCTTCGAACCCTTTTTTAAGCTTTTTTAGCCTCGTCCACCCCATTATTAACCTGGCCGGGTGACCTAGTTGCGTAGTATAAAGATCGCCGGTCTCCTACTGTTCTTGACAATAGTGCTAATGGTTTACACGCCTCCGGCGAAGGCCGAGTGGCCGTGGGGCTCCGCCAGCGAGCCCTTCCCGTGGCTCAACTACTTGAAGAGCCTCCCCCACAGTGAAGGAGTCACTCTTCACGTTTTAACGAGGCACGAGCAGACTATTCAGAGCGCTGCCAGGGTGGCGTTCCTCAACAGCCCTGTCGCCAAGGCCCTCGGCATAAGCGACGTGGTGTTCTTGTACGTTGGTAGCGCACAGTGGCCGAAATACATACAGAGCGGCGAGATCGACGTGGCATGGGGCGGCGGCCCCACACTATTCAACTGGCTAGACCAGCAGGGCCTCCTCCAGCCGCTGGACAACAAGACGCACCCGGAGTTCAACGCCGTCCTCTACGAGCTCTCTAAGATACCCCCCACCTACGCCGGCGCCCAGTCCTACTTAGTCGGCAGCGACGGGTTTGTCCACTGGATAGGGGCAAGCCTGAGCTCGTTCGGCATCACGATCAACAGGAAGGTCCTCGCCCAGTACAACGTCCCCGCTCCACAGGTATGGTCTGACCTCGGCGACCCGGTCTACGCCAAGTACCTGCCCGCGAAGCCCCTCATAGGCACAGCCGACCCCACCGCCAGCACCAGCAATACCAGGATGTTCGAGATCATACTGCAAGTATACGGGTGGGAGAAGGGCTGGAGGGCGCTGACAACCATGGCGGCTAACGCCATAATCTACGGCGGCTCCAGCGACGTGAGGGACGCGGTGATCAGGGGGGACATCGCTGCGGGCACGACGATCGACTTCTACGGTTACACGGCGATGCAGCAGAACCCGGACTGCCAGTACATCATTCCGCCGAACCAGAGCATTGTGAACTACGACCCGATAGCGATAGTGAAGAACGCACCGCACAAGGTCCAGGCCGCCGCATTTGTCGCGTGGGTTCTGAGCGAGTACGGCGGGCAGCAGTTGTGGCTTGACCCGAACATAAACAGGCTCCCAGCCAACCCACGCGTCTTCGACACGCCCCAGGGCGCCCAGAGGCCCGACTTGAAGAAGGCCTACGAGGCTGCCGCTCAAGCCGGCTCTATAGAGTTCAACGAGACCCTCAGCTCGATGTGGGTCTACTCGGTGATTTACTACTTCAAGGCCACGCTGGTGAACGCGCACGACCAGCTACAGTCGACGTGGGCGGCAGTAGCCCAGGCCTACCTGAACGGGAGGATAACCAAGGACCAGTTCGACAAGCTGGTCGACGACCTAGTCTCCTTCTTCCCGTTCAAAGACCCGTTGACGGGTCAGTACACGACATTCACACTCGACTACGCGCTGAAGATCAACGGCTACCTGGCCAACAACACGCAGGTCTACCAGACGCTCATGAGTGAGTGGACTAGCGGCGCGACTACCAAGTATCAGTGGGTGTACCAGGAGCTACAAGCCATACTAGCAGGGCAGACACCACCTCCACCGCCGTGGTCGGGCATCACTACCCAGACTACAACAACTACGACCACGACGACTACAACCTATACTACGACCACGCAGATGGCCACCACGACCACTACTACGACAACTACCACAGCACCGCCAGCGACCACTCCAGCCCAGGCCCCGCAGTCCAACGTGGCTACGGTAGTGAGTGTAGCCGTTGTCGCCCTACTGGTAATACTACTGGTCGTCTACTTCATGCGCAGGAAGTGATCTCGAACACCCAATTAACCTTTTTAATCCCCCCTCCCTATTCTAAATAGACCTTACAAGACAGAGGTGTATATATAGTAAGGGGGATTAAGTTGCCGGCGGTCACTACGCGTGACTTGCTCGTAGTAGGCGTAGTCCTCGCAGCCATATACTACACAGTGTTCGCTCTCATAGGGGTCAGCGTTGTTGTCACCGAGATATTGTGGCTGGTAGGCATAGCAGTGGGGTTGGCGTCTCTGAGGTTGGGCTTCGACTACGATAGGGTCAGGTTCAGCTCCACGCTCAGCTTCGCAGCGATCGTGGCGTTCATCTACGTCTTTATAATCGCGCTCACAGACCTGGAAGGCCCCCCAATGGCGGTAGCGCTGGTCTTCCTGCCGTTCCTGTCTGCTACAGCGGCCTCGGCCGTTATAGGCTTCGTCAAAAGAGAGGCGCCCCCGGCAGCCGAGGTCGCTAAACCTGGCTTCGAGAGGAGGCTCAGGGCCCTCCTCTTCGAGTTAGACCCGATCATCTGGGTTTTCCTAGTGGTCAGCGTGGCCTACCTCACCGTGTTCCTGATACTGCCGCTGGCATACATGCTCAGGTACTCCTTCGTGTCGGAGGCCGGCTGGCTAGGGAACTTCGTCTCGATATTCAGGGACCCCAGCCAGGGCTTCGTGAGGCCCTACCTGCTCCCGGGCGATACCCAGCCCTACCAGCTCATCCCCATGGGTAACACGACGCTGATCAACTTCTACTTCATGAACTACGGGTACGGGACGGTCTTGAACAGCCTCATAATCGCCACAATAGTCACCGTTTTCGCGACGGTTCTAGGCGTACTAGTCGCCTTCGTGATAGCGAGGTTCAACTTCCCTGGCAAAGACCTGCTGAGGATCATCGCGATCATACCGCTGTTCGTGACGCCCTTCGTTAACGCCTACGCGATCAAGCTGCTCTTCAGCGACTCGGGCCCGATCTCCCAGTTGGTCTACCTCCTGACGGGGGGTAAGTACAAGTTGATGATCTCTGGCATGGCGGGTGTCATCATAACGCAGGTTATAACGTTCTACCCCATCGTCTACCTGAACACTTACGCTAGCCTGATAAACATAGACCCCTCTATGGAGGAGCAGGCCGAGAACCTCGGCTCCAAGGGGCTGAGGCTCTTCCTGGACGTCACGATGCCGCTGGCTCTCCCGGGCATTGCTGCTGGCGCCATACTAGTGTACATATTCAGCCTAGAGGACCTGGGCGCTCCGATAATATGGAGGTTCGATAAAGTGATGAGCTATTACATTTTCAGCAACTTCCTCACCGAGCAGGCGATCATATCGCCGACCGCGGCCGCGGTGGGGGTTGTCATGCTGTTCTTCGCGATAATGGGCTTCCTCGCCATAAGGAACTACGTGAGTATGAGGTCGTATGCGATGATCAGCAGGGGCGGTAGGCTCGTCTCGAGGGCTAGGAAGCCGGGTCTCCTGGCGAGCCTCGCCATCTACCTGGGAGTGTTCCCCCTGGTCATATTCACTTCGCTGCCGCAGATCTCCGTAATATTGCTCGCGATGAAGGTGCTCCAGCCCTTCGGCTGGACGTTCGTCCTCTACTCTAACCCGGCCACTTACCTAGAGTCGTTCAGGATGATCGCGGCAGACCCCCAGGTGTTCAACGGGATACTCAACACGCTGAAGTACGCTGCTACGTCTGTGGCGATAGGCGTTATACTCGCTATAATGGTCGGCTACAGCGTGAGCAGGGTCAACATAAGGTGGTTGACGAACCTCCTCGACTCCGTGGCTACGATGCCCATCGCTATACCGGGCCTCGTGATAGCGCTGGGGTACTGGTTCTTCTTCAGAGACCTAGCCGAGGTCACCGGGCTGTCGATACTCAACCCCCTAGACATACGGGCCTTCCAGCTCTGGCTCGTCCTAATAATATCGTTCAGCGTCAGGAGGCTCCCCTACGTTGTGAGGTCGGTCTACGCGGGGTTCCAGCAGGTGCACAAGAACTTGGAGGAGGCCGCTTTGAACTTGGGGGCTAGCAGGACAAGAGTGATATTCGGCGTCGTCTTCCCGTTCATACTCTCGTACGTCCTGAGCGGCGCTCTACTCGGGTTTGTCTACATGGCGACAGAGGTCACGACGAGCATTACACTGGGCGGGTTGAAACAGGACCAGGCGCCGGTGACCTTCTGGCTGTACATGTACACGTTGAAGGCCACGGCGACAGGGATACAGGAGGCGGCCGCTATCGGTAGCCTCCTCATCCTCATCCAGTTGATAGCGGTTATGATTATAATCTTGGTGTTCAAACAGAGATATGCATTCATAGGGGTGTAAGGATGAGCCTGGAGCTCCACCCTGTCAGCGTCACGCTCGACGACGTAAGCAAGTACTTCGGGAGCGTCGTCGCGGTGGACCACGTCTCCCTAAAGATCGACAAGGGCGAGTTCTTTACGATACTAGGCCCCAGCGGCTGCGGTAAGTCGACGACCCTCAGGATAATCGCGGGCTTCGAGGTCCCCGACAGCGGGAGGGTCTTCTTCGACGACGAGGACGTCACGTTCAAGAAGCCCTACGAGAGGGAGACGGCTATGGTGTTCCAGAACTACGCGCTGTGGCCGCACATGACCGTGTTCGACAACGTCGCCTACGGCCTGAGAGTCAAGAAGAAGAGGTTTAACCTTAGCGAGGACGACATAAGGAGGCTGGTTAAACAGGCGCTGGAGCTCGTCAGGCTCGAGGGGATGGAGAAGAGGTACCCGCTACAATTGAGCGGAGGGCAGCAGCAGAGGGTGGCCCTCGCCAGGGCGTTAGTGGTGAGCCCAAGGATCCTCCTCCTCGACGAGCCCCTCAGCAACCTGGACGCCAAGCTCAGGATCGAGATGAGGGAGGAGCTGAAGAGGATACAGAGGAGCTTGAAGATAACCACGGTCTACGTGACGCACGACCAGGTGGAGGCGTTGAGTATGAGCGACAGGATCGCAGTCATGAACAGCGGCAGGATAATGCAGGTCGGCCGACCCGACGAGGTCTACTTCAGGCCTAAAAACCTGTTCGTAGCCGAGTTCCTGGGGAGGAGCAACATCTTCGAGGGCGATGTCGTAGGGGAGAAAGGGGACTACGTCCTGGTGAGAGTAGCAGAGCTCGACGCGGACATCCCGGCAACACCAGTCGAGAAGGGCCTGAAAGGCAGGGTCGCCGTGGTTATAAGGCCGGAGGTTATCGTCGTCGGGCCCCCCAGGAGCGACACGGACGTTGTCTTCAAGGGCGTCGTGGACTTCAAGATGTTCGTCGGCGACAAGCTTGAGGCGAGAGTGAAGGTGGGCAAGGTCACGCTCCTGGCGTACTTGCCAAACTACTTCGACGTCTCGGTGGGGTCTGCTGTCGAGCTCGGGGTCTCTGCCAGGAACATAATCGCGATACCGTACAAGTAGCAGACGGCCGGCCCGCAGCAGCCGAAACGCAGGGGGAGGCTTTTTACTTTGAGGATCCTAGCCATAGGCGACACCCATATACCCGATAGGGCAACCCGAGTCCCGCCCCTGCTGCTCGACCTCATAAACCGGGGGTCTTGGGACACAGTAGTCTTCACCGGCGACTTGACGGGCAGGGAGGTGCTCGACTGGGTCAAGAGGCTATCGGTGAGCGTCTACGTTGTAAGAGGCAACATGGACTACCTACCCCTCCCCAAGACGGCCGTCTTCGAAGCCGGCCCGTTTAAAATGGGCGTACACCACGGCGACCGGGTGTACCCGAGAGGCGATATCAGGCAGTTGACTGAGATAGCGGTGCGGCTGGGGGTATCGGTGCTCTTCTCCGGCCACACTCACTCGCCTTTCGTGGAGGTCGACACCACCGGCAGGTACCTCCACATAAACCCCGGCTCTCTTACGGGCGTTTGGGGAGGAGGGGACGCCTCCATGATCCCCAGCATGGCTGACGTCGAAGTCCTGGGCCGGGTTATCCGAGTCAGGCTCTACGAGCTGAAAGAGGGGGATGTCCGCGAGACTTCGAAGTGCTTCTCCTACGAAAGTGGGGTTTTCAGGTACTGCTAGACCTCAAAGCGTCTATGAAGGCCCTGCTCAAGGGGTAGGGGAGCATTAGTGAGGACACGAGCTTGACGAGGTAGGTCCCGGCGGAGCTCGCTATCTCTACGCGGTTGTCCGACCTCTGTAAATAGGAGCGGAGGAACACCGACATCTGTTCCCTGAAGCCGGCCAGGGCGAAGACGTTTCTTTCCAGCGTTGCGAACAGGTACGAGGTGAGGAACACCAGTAAGTCCCATATCATCGCTTGGGGTCTCGCTGGGCTGACCGCTTGCTCGCAGTCAATGACGTACCACTTGTCCTTTCCCTCGCTGTAGACGAGGTTGTCCAGCTTCGTGTCGCCTAGCGAGTAGCCGTAGTTGTGCGTCTCGCTGAACACCTCCCCGAGCCTGTCAAGCTGTCTCCTCACTACCTCTACGTCGTTTGTCCCCTCGACGAACTCCCTGGCGATCAGGGCGTCCCTGTAGTCGACAAGGATCACCCTGGGTGTCGAGAAGCCCCTCAGCTCCTTAAACGCCTTCACCTCCCGTTCCAGCCTGTTCAGGGGCTTTACCTCGAAGGGGTATACCTGGAGGGGGATCGTCGATGCCTTTATGAAAGCCCACTTCAGGATCCCAGGCTCCCGCCCGTACTCTTTCACCACGACTTTAAAGTCGCCGAGTTCGACGACCTTGACCTGGAGGTGCACCTCACGTAGAGAGTCTACTATGTTCCTCAAGCCGTGACTCCTACAGTAGACTACTCCTGTAGCAACCTATAATAAGGAGGGTAGGGTGCCCAGGGGAGTCACCCTTGCTCATCCCGCCCCGAGTCTGCGGGGGTGTGGCAAGGGCCGGTTCAATATTACATATCTGTGGACGGCTTCTTAAACGCTTCTGTGAAAACTATTTGTTGTGGAAAACCTGATCTTACTTAAACTCTTTATCTGTTCTATTTAAGCTCATGTCCTGGACACCTCTATGGCTCCAGACTAAATTCTTAATTACTATGGCGTCTCATCATGGCGATTGCAACTACTGAGGGGACAAGATGGCAATAACTGTCGTCGAGCCGCAGAAGTCCACTGTCGATCACAACGTTATAACCCTGGACATAAAGCAGAGGAAGAAGGTGATCTCGCTCAGAGTAGACGAGAGCGCGATAGCGGCTATTGACAGGTACCTGACGGCCAACGGCCTCCCCTCGCGGACGGCTGTTCTGAGTAGGCTTGTCGAGGCTTTCGCGAACGGTGTTAACGGGGAGAGAGGTAGGCTCAGGGAGATAAAGCTCGTACTACTCTTCAACTCTGTAGGCGATAGAGAGAAGAGCGAGAGGCAGGTCATAATAAGGCTCGCGTAGCTAGAGCTTCCCGGTTTTGACTTTTTCGACGATGAACCTCACTATGTCGGCGGGCATGCTTATCTGGTGTGCCAGTTGCTCTATGTTGACGTCCGGCCCATACCTCGCTATAGCCTCCTTAACCGCGGTAACCGCCTCGATGTAGACGACTTTACGCCCCTCCCTGACCTTGGCCACAATACCCATCCTGTTCAGCTCCGACAGGTACTTGGACTCGATGGTCCTAGGCCTGTTAGTTCTCTGCGAGACGACGTCGGCCGTCACTTTCTTCAGGTCGAGAACGGTCTTCAGGGTCTTCATTAGTGTTGGCCTTATCGTTATCTTCCTGTTCATGAGAAACCTTATGTCGTAAATAGAGCAATACTCTTCACTTGACAACCTAACACCCCATTGTGAAAACTCAATCCTCTACGATTTTCTTTAAATTAAGACCTTTATAAATATTTTGAATCAAGCCATGCTAGGTATGAGGATTTTCGGAAACGATCTCTCGATGACGTAAAGTGTTTTAACGCCCAGGCCCGAATAAGATAGCTACGCTCGGGGTGGTTGCTTTGGGCTTCGTGATCCTCCACGGTGGGGCGGGCACGTGGCGCGAGAGTAAAGTGAAGTCGAAGGCGGTGGAGGCGATTGGCCGTTGCGCGAAACTGGGGCGGGAGGTCTTAGAGAGGACCGATGACGCGCTGGCGTCCGTAGTCGAGGCCGTCAAGTGCATGGAGGACTCTGGGTACTTGAACGCGGGGGTAGGCAGCGTCCTCGACTTGCTGGGCGAGCGAAGTCTAGACGCCGGGTTGATGACCAGCACGGGCCTCGTGGGTGCCGTGGCTGCGGTTAGGCGCGTCAAGAACCCGATACTGCTCGCCAGGTTTATAGCCGAGAACACCCCTCACGTTCTGCTGGCAGGTGAGCGGGCCGACGAACTGGGCCTCCTCCTCGGGCTTGAGCCCCTGCCGCCTCCCCCTCCACACGTATTCGAGAGGTACAGGGAGTCGCTGGCGAGGCTCCTGGGAAAGTCGGTTGGGGACGCCTACTACCTCAAGATCTACGCCTTGCTCGACGCCTTGAAGAATCTGAAAAAGTCGCTGTCGGAGTCTTTGCTTCTCGGGGACACTGTAGGGGCGGTCGCGGTGGACGGCAGGGGCGTCCTAGCCGCGGCCACCAGCACCGGCGGCGTTTCCCTGAAACTCCCCGGGAGGGTGGGGGACTCCCCCATTCCTGGAGCTGGCTTCTACAGTGGAAAGTACACTGCGTGCAGTGCCACCGGGTACGGGGAGGTGATCATAAGAGAGATGCCCTGCCGCAGGCTGGAAGAGCTTGTGGGGAGCGGGCTCGGCCTGAACGAGGCGGCCGAGGTAGTAATAAGAGAGGCGACAAGCAGGCACGGAGCCGGGAACATGGGGTTTATAGCGGTCGACAGGGAGGGTAGGTTCGTGGTCAAGTACAACACTGAGGCAATCCTGGTCGCCTACGTAGACGCCGACGGGAGACTTGTCGTGGTGGACAGGCCGTAGCGCCTTTTTCAACCCCGAGTTTTGATAGAAAGCTTTTAGGAAGATGCGTATTGCGTAACACCTTCAAGAGCTCAGAGGAGGCGCTGGCGTACAGGTCCGCGTTGAGGAGGCGGGTCTGGAGCGCGCTGGAAGAGGCTGGTGTAGCCGCTTTCCCCAGGCCTGTCTACGGCAGGATACCGAACTTCGTCGGCGCAGAGCAGGCGGCGTCGAGACTTGTGCGAGTACTGCTCGATGCGGGGGTTAGCGCGGTCTTTGTGAACCCCGACGCCCCCCAAGCACCTGTGAGGAGGATGCTGCTCGAGGAGGGCGTTAAGGTCTACGTGTCGACTCCTAGGATATCAAGGGGTTTCGTCCTCCTCGACCCGTCCTCGATACCCAGGGGGAGAGCCCGCGAGGCCTCCACGATCAGCGGCCTTTTCAAGTACGGGAGGGCCGCCGACCCGAGAGACATGCCTAGGATCGACGCCTTTGTAGCAGGCTCGGTCGTCGTGGACCACGGTGGCGGCCGGCTAGGTAAGGGGGAAGGGTACAGCGAGCTGGAGTACGCTATACTCGCCCACTTCAAGCTGGTCGACGAGGGCACCATAGTTGCGACGACTGTTCACGACCTCCAAGTAGTCGAGAGCCCGATCCCCTTAATGCCCTGGGACCTCACAGTCGACATCATATCAACACCTACACGGCTCATAAGGGTCGGCGGGCCGAGACAGAGGCCCACGAGGATCGACTGTGGCTTGATACCGAGGGGGAAAATCCTAGAGATACCAATACTTAGAGAGCTGTGTGGGCAGGCTTAAATAGCTACTCTGCCGATAGTCCCTGGCGTGGTCTGGAATGCCTGCTAGGCCGTACAGGCTGCTCTACCCGCTCAGAACCTACCTCATCACCTCTGGCTCCTACCCGGAGGAGTACAACGTCATGACGGCCGACTGGGTAACAGTCGTGTCGTCCCAGCCGTTCTACGTAGCAGTGTCGATCGCCCCGGAAAGGTACACCTACAGGCTGGTGAAAAAGCACGGGGAGTTCGTAGTCGCGGTTCCGGGCTGGGACTTGCTGAGAGAGGTGTGGCTCGCTGGAAGCCTAAGTGGTCCCGCCAAGCTCCGCGAGTTGAGGCTGACCTTCGAGAGGGGGAGGCGCGTGAAGGCCCCGGTGATCCGCGAGGCGGTAGCAAACCTTGAGTGCAGGGTGCTGGAGTCTAAGCTCTACGGCGACCACGAGCTGTTCATCGGGGAGGTCGTCTACACTCACCACAGCCCTCGGGCGTACGACGACTTCACACCCCGCCCCGACCTCAAGGTCATCCTACACTTGTCGGGCAACATGTTCCTCTCGAACGAGACGGTCGTCACGTCGGTCTAGGGGAAGGACGAGTTGAGCGAGGAGGGCAAACCCCGGGGGGTGGAGAGGAAGGTTCTCTTAAACCCCTTCGTAGCCTACGGCTTGATCAAGGGGTTCCTCTCGGCGAGGAAGCTCTGTAAGGTGCTAGCGGAGCAGGGTCTAGAGTTCGAGAGCACTGGTGAATGCGTCAAGCGGCTGAGGAGGCTCTCCAATAGGCTTGGGGGGCTCAAGGGCTTTGACGAGAGGCTAGTCGCCCGCATCCTTGAGGAGTCCAGCCTCGAACTCAAGACGGACCTAGCCGTCTTGAGCGTCGGCCTGGGGGCCTACCCTGAAGTCCTGAAGCTTGTCTCTGAGATAAGGGGTAGGGCGAGGTTCCTCTCCGTCATTCAGAGCGTGTCGTCTATCACGATCGTGATCGACAGGGAGCACGCGGGGCGCTTTACAGAGAGACTGGGAGCACATGTCCTCTACGCGGCGAACAACGTGTCAGCCGTGATAATGGTGAGCCCAGACGAGGTCATTAACACCCCCGGCTTCACATCAGTTGTCACGTCCCTCCTCTCTCTCCACGGGATTAACATCCTCCAGTTGTTGTCCTGCCATAGGGACACGATAATGATCATGAGCGAGGAGGAGAGTAGGAAGGCTTTTCAGCTACTATCGGAGCTATCAAGATAGGAGGCGATAGCGAAGCCGTGCTGGGGTGGTCGGTTGGTCAATAGAGTACTGGTATCGGCACTGACGATCGTTTCCGGGGTGTTTTACGGTGCCGAGGCCTTTTCGCTATACGTCGGCCTATCCTACGTACTAGACTTACTCGCGTTCATGAAACCGCTTATGCCCTACTTCGAGGGTCTCAGGCTCGTGTTCACCAGCTTCAACCTCCTGTTGTCGTTGCTGTCTTTGATCGTAGGGGTGCTGGTGTTGAAAATACGCGAGGA
>NZ_JBMFLY010000017.1:0-21340 GCF_049970955.1 Thermogladius sp.
TGCTGGCTCTACGCGAAGAGGTAGCGTGTATGAAGCCCGAGGACTTGACGGGGATCGTCGGCTGGGGTAGCTACATACCGAGGTACCGGTTGCCCCTCAGCGAGATAACCAGGGTCTGGGGCTTCAACCCGGAGCAGCCGAGAGAACTAGACGTGGCCGAGAAGAGCGTCGCAGGCTACGACGAGGACGCCATTACAATGGGCTGGGAGGCGGCTCTAAACGCCCTCAAGAGGGCGGGTGTCAACCCTAAGGAGATAGGGGCGGTGTGGTTCGGGACCGAGAGCAAGCCCTACGCTGTCAAGCCCTCTGCCACCGTCATAGCCGAGGCCCTGGGTATAACGCCCTCCACCATGGCGTCAGACCTTGAGTTCGCGTGCAGGGCAGCGAGCGAGGCGATCAGGATAAGCATCGCGTCGGTGGCGTCCGGCCTCATAAAGTACGCACTAGTTATCGGCTCGGACACCGCTCAGGCAAACCCCGGCGACGTCCTGGAGTACACGGCCTCCTCAGCCGCCACGGCGCTGGTTATAGGTCCCAGTAGCGAGGCGGCCGCGGTGTTCGAGGCCAGCTACACCTACGTGACGGACACGCCCGACTTCTGGAGGAGGGCCCACGCCCCGTACCCGCTACACGGAGAGGCCTTCACCGGTGAGCCCGCGTACTTCCACCACATCGTGGGCGCTGTCAAGGGCTTGATGGAGAAGACGGGGCTCAGACCCAGCGACTTCGACTACGCGATCTTCCACCAGCCCAACGGGAAGTTCCCCGTGCAGGTGGCCAGGATGCTAGACATCCCCGTCGAGAAGGTCAAACCGGGCCTCGTCACGCCGTTGATAGGGAACAGCTACAACTCCTCGGCTCTCATAGGCCTCTCCAAGGTGCTCGACGAGGCTAGACCGGGCTCCAGGATACTGCTCGCCCCCTTCGGTAGCGGGGCTGGGAGCGACGCGTACAGTATAGTGGTGACGGACAGGGTGTTGGAGAAGAGGGACAAGGCCCCTAAGGTCGTGGACTACCTCTCCAGGAAGAAGGTCGTCGACTACGCTTTCTACGCCAGGTCGAGGAGCCTGATCAAGCGGATAGGGTGACCGGTATGAGGTTCTCTATACCCAGGTATTGGCGTGAAAGGCAGACCTACTACAGGCTGAAGGCCGCGAAGTGCCTGGACTGCGGCCGCGTAGTCTACCCCTACAACGACAGGTGCCGGCTCTGCGGGTCCACGAGAGTGGAGGAGGTGGAGCTACTGAACGAGAGAGCAGTCCTGCTGACCTACACGGTGATCTACAGCGCCGCCGAGGGGTTCGAGGACAAGAGGCCGGTCGTGATAGGCATCGTGGAGACCACTGAGTCGAAGGCGAGACTGTTGACTAGGATAACAGACGTAGACGTGAGCGAGCTGAAGACGGGCATGCTACTCGAGCCTGTACTGAGGAGGGTAAACGAGGACGGGGAGTCGGGGCTCATATACTACCTGGTCTCGTACAGGCCGGTAGTGAAGTAGCGCTGTAGAGCCCCTACTGTTTTTCGCCCGCCGACCCTACGAGGTGTTTAATAGCCTCGACCTGGGCCCTCAACACCTTCTCCTCGAGCCCGTCCACCACTATATTGGACCAAGGCGGCTCTGAATCGGGGTCGAGCCCGTTGAAGACGTAGCGCAGGTCTACACCCCTCTCTCTCGCCAACTTCACCCAGTTCGCGTAACCCCCGCCTCTCAGCGACCACTCCAGCACTAAGTCGGCGACCTGCTCGCCGCCCAACGAGAGGGACGCTTGGACGAACGAGGTCTTCACGTTGAACTCCCTCACTCTGGCGAACCCCCTCAGCTCCCTGTCTACCAACTTCTCTAGCCTCGAGAGCCTGTCCAGGCCCATCATACCGATGTAGGCGAAGGGCGTCCTGGCCTTGGGTATTAGCGGGTTGAAGGACAGGACGAGCCTCCTACCCCGCTCCTTTGCCATGCTCGCGAGCTCCCTGGCAATCCTCACAGTCTCGAGCACGTCCTCGGCCCCCGTCCCCTTAACCCCGTATATCAAGTAGAGCTTCACGTCGAAACCGGCTCTGACGACCGACCCGACCTTGTGTTTGGCCAGCTCCACGAGCCCGGGGTACTTCATCAGGACTCTCTGGGCGAAGACGCTGAAGGACTCCGGGGCTAGGGTGAGCTCCCTCTGCCCCACCTGCCTTATCAGCTCCAGCACCTCGTCGCCGAGCTTCTCGAGCCTGAGGGAGGGTAGGACAGCCCTCACACCCCTCCCGGCCAGGTACTCTAGGACTTTCACGTCCTCTCTCGTCACAGGGAACGAGAGAGCGTACAACACCACTCTCTCGAGCCGGTTGTACTCGAGCCCCTTCTCGACGAGCTCGACAGTCTTCTGGAGAGACCTGTGCCTGAAGGGCTGGAAGAGCCTAGACTCCATGCAGAAAGAGCAGTGGAACAGGCAGCCCCGGGAGAGCTCGAGCTTGAACCCGAGGCCGAAGGCCGGCTGCCTGTCGGGGTCGAAGACCTGCCGCACAGGGTACTCGACGTCGTCTAGGCTGGGCGCGTACCTCCGCACCGCCCCCTCGTTGAACCCTGGGACGTAGACGTAGTCTAGCTGAGACAGCTCCTCGAGGACGGCCTTCTTCCCCTCGCCCGCCCTAGCGGAGATGGCGTCGACCACCCTGTCGATCGTGGCCTCGACCTCGCCTACCACGAACGCGTCGACCACCCTCGTGTACGGCGCTGGGTTGGCCATGACGACGGGCCCGCCCGCGATCACGGGTATCTCTCTATCCTCCCGCCTCGCTGGCAAGCCCGAGGACTCCAAGATCTCGACGAGCTCGACGACGTCCAGCTCGTAGTGTAGCGTGGTAAACACCGCGTCGAAGTCCCTCAGCGGGCTACCCGTCTCTATACTCCTGTACCCGGCACCTACCTTATCCGCGGTGAACCTCTCGAGGTAGACGTCCTCTCTTCTGTTGACGTACGTGTATATGATGTCGTGGGCTAGACTAGACGTCATCACCTCGTACTTACCGGGGTAGACGTACGCGACTCTCGCGTTGACCCTGAGGGGGTTTTTCAACACCCTGTTTAACTCGACCAGCTCGAACACCGCGGCTCAATATTGTGATCTCCGCACTGTCTTTAAAAACTACGTATAAACGGATAAGTATGATATATACACACTTGGGGACGTAAAGCTTTTAATATATGATCAGGATAACTGCTAACTGGGCTCTGTGATGCCCGCTTACGACAAGTTTTATAGTAGGTTGGCTGTCGGTATTAAAGCCTCGGACATCAGGGAGTTGCTCGCGATCATAAAGCACAGGAAGGACGTGATAAGCTTCGCCGGGGGTATACCAGACCCGAAGCTCTTTCCCAAAAGCGAGCTGGCCGACATAGCGAGAGAGGTCATACTGAAGTACGGCGACGACGCCCTCCAGTACAGCGAGACGAAGGGCCTGATCGAGCTGAGAGAGATACTCTCGGACTTCATGAGGAGGACGAAGGGGATCCAGACAGACGCGGAGGACCTCATCATAACGACAGGGAGCCAGCAGGCCCTGGACATCGTGGCCAGGGGCATGATAGACCCAGGCGACGTCGTCGTAACGGAGAACCCATCCTACCTCGCAGCAATAGGGGCTTTCAAGATAGCAGGTGCCAGGCTGGTGGGGGTCGAGATGGACGAGCACGGTATGGACACGCACAAGCTGGAGGAGAAGCTCAGGTCGCTTAAGAACAGCGGTGAGAGGGTGAAGTTCATATACACCATTCCCGTGGGCCACAACCCCGCAGGCACCTCCCTCACGCTCGACAGGAAGAAGCACATCATCGAGTTGGCAGAGGAGTACGACGTGATGGTGGTCGAGGACGACCCCTACAGCTACATAATATACGAGGACGGCGCAGACACGACGCCCCTGAAGGCCATCGACAAGTACGGCAGAGTCATCTACTTGAGCACCGTGAGCAAGGTGCTGGCCCCAGGGCTGAGGATCGGCTGGATCGCCGCGTTAGACGACCTCACGAGGAAGTTCGAGCTGGTCAAGCAGTACCTGGACCTCCACAGCCCGACCCTCACGCAGTTCATCGTGGCTGAGGCTGTGAAGAAGGGCCTGATAGACAGGATGGTGAAGGTCGCTACACCCTACTACAAGTCGAAGAGGGACGCCATGCTCTCGGCTATGGAGGACTACCTACCGGACTACGTGGACTACACGAAGCCCATCGGCGGCCTATTCATATTCGTGAAGGTCAACAAGGAGGGCTTCAACACGACCAAGCTCCTCGAGGTCGCTATCACCAAGTACAAGATCGCCTACGTGCCGGGCGCCAGCTTCTTCGTGGACGGCACAGGTCACAACACGATGAGGATCAACTTCAGTTACCCAACGTTCGACGAGATATACGAGGGCGTGAGGAGGCTGTCTGCTTTAATCAAGAACGAGTAGGGCTCGCAGCCCCGCCCTGCTCGCCACCAGCCTGGCTCTTTTCACTGGGCCCGGAGACCCTCAGTATTGTGCCGAGCCCCCTCGGCGGGAGGAGGCCTACAGCCTCCTCGACGCTCTTCACGTTGAAGACTTTGACCAGACTCAAGGCCCTCTCGGCCAGCCTCCTCGCCTCCCCGCCGGTCGCGGGTGTTACGGTGTCGAGGTAGACGACCACCAGCTCTCTCGACAGGCCTAGGCGCAGGCTCCTCGTGCCCGAGAAACCCGAGACCACGAGCCTCCTCAGCGGGCTCCTGTCGGCTAGGTCCCACAACGACGGCGCGGCCTCTACTACCACGAGCGTCTCCAGGTCTAGCGGCAGGTCGCCGACGTTCCTGAAGGCCCTGAGACCCAACTTCTTAGCCTGGGCGAGGCACTTCTCGCACAGCAAGTACGGTTCTAGCCCCTTGTCCCTCAGGGCGATCGCAGTCATGATCCCGACGACGTTACAGCCTAAGACGAGTGTGTTCCCCTCCGACTTGCCCGCGAGCTCGAGGGCGTGCGACGCGTAGGGCTCTAGCAGGTTGACCGGCTCCAAGGCGGGGTAGGTCCCGTAGACCCTCTTGGGGTCGACTTGAAAGTACGTCGAGAGGCAGCCGTCCACGTCGAGGACGCTCCTCGACCCCCCAACGAGCGGGTTTGTGACTATGAACTTCCCCGTTAAGTGAGGGTGCTCGGGCGCCTCGATCACCCGACCGGCGCAAACGGAGCCCAGAAGCCTCGGGAGGATGACGGGCTCGCGCCCTTCCAGTAGCTCCTCGTCCTGGAAGCCCACGTAGGCCATGCTGTTCTTGACTAGCACCATGCCTCTATTCAGGACTACCGCCGGCATGTCGGAGTAGCTTAAGGAGCCGTCGTACACCACTGCCTTGTTCCTCAAACACTACACCCTGCGCTCACGTGACGAGGGCTTCAAGGTATTTATGTTACCCCGTACTGGGTTTATTATTGTGATGAAGAACCATGAGTTTCCACTGGGTCAGTAGAGAGGCGAGGCTGAAGATAATCGACGTCCTCCTGTCATCTAGGAGTATAAAGCAGCTGGCCTCCGAGCTGGGCGTCTCCCCGACCGCTGTACGGAAGTACGTCTACAGGCGGGCGTACCCCGACGACGAGGTGATCTCCAGGGCTCTGAGCATACTGGCCCCCTACGAGAAAGAGAAGGTATACGAAGTCCTGGTCGAAGACATATTAAGCTCGGTTAAGACCTTGATCACCATGATAGACGACCCGAGACTGAGGAAGAAGGCGAGAGAGAGGATAGTTGAGTCGGTCGCAGGGGAGTGAAGAAAAAAGGCCCCTACTAGCCACTGGGAGGGTCGTAGGGGACTACGAGACGCTCCTCAGGTACGTCGAGCTCGCGCGAGAGAGAGGTCTTAAGCCCGAGGACTACACCTTGACGAGGGAGGACATGGAGTACGCTATGCGCATCTTCGAGGAACGGAGGAGCCTTTTGGAGGTGATCGACGCGTTGAAGAGGAAGTTCGCAGCCAGGCTGGACTGTAGGCTGGCCTCCGAGGCGATGAGGCTCAGCAAGGGCGTGGTGGTGCCCGAGAACCAGGCCTGCGACTACGTGTCGTCCCTGTACGCGGGGTGGCTCGTCGAGGCGTGCGAGACGCTCGGGCTCGTCAGGCTTAGAGAGGGCTGGAGGTAGAGGTGGCCGCACGTGCCCCCATCGAGGAGGCTTGTGGAGAGCCTCATCGACGCGGGATTAAGATACCTGAAGAGGAGACTCGGGCACACGGAGCTCGCGGGGGTCGAGGTCAAGTCGTCCAAGATAAACTTGTTCTTCCGCGTTAGGGAGGAAAAAGTTGTTAAGGTTGTAATCAATATTAGGAAAAACACCGTTAGAGTTTACTCTGGAGCAACGAGCCTGGACATAGGGCTGAAGAGAGTCCTCCAGAGGGTCTTGGAGTGGAGGGGTGACGCGGGTGGAGTCTAGCCCCCACAGGGAGAGGGTCAAGCTAGCCGTCTACTTGCTGAGCAAGTTCATACACAACATCGAGAACATAGGGAGGGCGGACGCCGTCGAGATGCTGAGAAGGGAGTACGAGAGGCACGGCTTGAAGCCGATAATGGGGAAGTCCGTCCCAAGCGACATATACGACAAGGAGATGGCGACCATCTACGTGATAGCAAAGTACGGGCTCAACATCGACAGGGACTACCCGGAGGTCTTGAAGAAGATCTTCTACATCGAGGAGGCGCTCGAAGAGGCCCTGTCGAGCTTGATGAGCGGGGACAAGGAGAAGGCGAAGAGCATACTCAAGGGCGTCTCCCCAACCAACGTCGTCGACAGCAACACGGTGGCCAGGATGCTGAGGCTCCCGCTCGTGAAGTTCGTACTGGGGTTCATGAGCGAGGAGGAGGTAGCGAAGGTGTTCAAGGTAGTCTCGGAGACCATGAGCGAGGAGGAGAAGACGATCAAGAACTACGTCAGGTTCTTCATCGCGCTGAGGATAGCGGAGGGGATAAAGAAGGGCGAGATCAGGAACAGGACATTTAAAGAGGCATTCAAAAGAGCACTAGCGATAAGGCTGGGGTTCCCCAAGTCGACTCCCAGCGACGACTACATAGCCGTTATAGCCGAGAACGTCTTCGGGGTTCCAAAAGAGAGGCTGCGGGAGGTGCTGTCTCTAGAGGAGGGTCAGGAGACCTCCTCCACCCCGCCCACTTGAAGCTGTACGCCCAGCTTCTTCAGCTTCTCCATTACCTGGTCGTAGAGTATCGCGAGCATCCTCCTTATGTCCTCCATAAGCACCACGTCGCTGTAGCCGTGTACTACTATCGAGTGGGCGAAGGGGCTGGGCACGTCTACAGGCCCGAAGAGCCTGACCTCTACCTCCCCCTCCCTCACCCACTCGAGGACCTTCCTGGCCTCGTCTATGTGCATGTAGTCCTCTAGGATCTCCCTGTACGTCTCCTTCAGGACGGGGAAGTTCTCTATCTCCTCGACGGCCTTAAGGAGCTCTTCGGCGTTCACCTGGAGCTTCTGGATACTCCTCTCCACGTCCCTGTAGCGCCTGAGGAGCATAAACGACCTCGTAGCCACGTGCCTGAACCTCCTCTTTAGCAGCTCAGTCCTCCTCAAGACTCTGACCAGGATGTCGTAGAGCTCGTCGGGGTTTATCGACTTGAAGAGACCCACCCAGTCTGCGCTGGGGTGGCCCGGGAGGGTCAGCATGAAGCCGTTGTCGGTTACCGTGATCTTGACGTTGGCTCCCACAGTCTTTGAGACGATGTACGCGTACGCCCTGGACAGGGCGTCGTTGGCTCTCCTACCGAAGAGGCTGTGGACTATCACGTTGCGCCTGTCCTCCTCGTCGAAGACCTCGATCAAGATCAGCTTGTCGCTCGGTATGAGGCCCCCAGTGTAGCTGTACTGCTCCCAGACGTACTCCACGACGGACCTGGCAGCGTCCTCGTCTAGGTTGTACTCCTTCGCGACGAACCTCACCGCCTCCTCGAAGCCGTCTCTCACTAGCTTGTCGGCTACTTCCCGCCTGAACCTCCCTACGAGCAGGGCTGAGTCGAAGGCTAGCGGGAGCATCTCGCTGAACCAGCTGGGCACGGTCGGCCTAGCCCCGTCAGCCCTCCTCACCAGGACCTTCAGCCCCTTACTGCCGAGGTACTCGTAGACCCTGCCGCCCAAGACGAAGAGGTCTCCCGGCGTCAGGTACTCCACGAAGGCCTCCTCGAGGTCTCCCACGTACTTGCCCTCAGTAGTGAAGACGTGGGCCTTGCTCTCGTCGGGTATCACGCCCAAGTTGAGGTAGTAGATCATCCTCGTGCTCTTCTTCTTCCCGAACACCCCCTCCTCTTCGTCGAGCCATATCTTCGAGTAGACCTTGTTGTACTCGTAGAAGTCGCCGAGCTGGCCTGCGAGGTACTTCACAACGCTCACGAAGTCCTCGTAGGGGAGGTCGTGGAAGCTGTAGGACCTCCTGACCAGCTCGTACGCCTCCTTGAGGCTCCACTTCCTCTCGAGCGCCATCCCCACTATGTGCTGGGCTAGGACGTCTAGCGGGTTCCTGGGTATCCTTATCTTGTCGATCTTCCTCTCCATGGCCGCTTTAGCGAGGACAGCGCACTCGACTAGGTCGTCCCTGTCCACCACGATCAGCCTGCCCTTGCTCACCTCCCTTATGTGGTGCCCCGCACGGCCGACCCTCTGCAAAAGCCTCGTAACGCTCTTCGGGCTGCTGAGGAGCACCACGAGGTCTATGTGGCCGATGTCTATCCCCAGCTCCAGGGAAGTAGAGCTCACGACGCACTTCAGGGCCCCGTTCTTCAGCTTCTCCTCGATCTCCAGCCTCACGTCCCTGCTGAGGCTGCTGTGGTGGGCCTCAATCTCGTCGACGTCTACGACCTTCTCGCTCTCCATGATCTTTCTGAGCTTGTACACGACTCTCTCCGTGGCGCTCCTAGTGTTCGTGAACACCAGCGTCGTCTTGTGCCTCTTGATCATCCCGATCAGGGTCTTGTATATAGCCTCGTTCACGGCCTCGGCTGGCGTATGTATCAAGTCCTTGACGGGGGCGATCACCCTTATGTCGATCGGCTTCGCGAACCTCGCGTCGACGATCACGCAGTCGCGGGGCTCGTCCCCGTCTCTGTAGCCCACGAGGAACAACGCGACGTCCTCTAAGGGGGCGATCGTCGCGCTGAGCCCTATCCTCTGTAGCTCTCTGCCCGTCAAATACTCGAGCCTCTCTATACTGAGGCTGAGGTGGCTACCGCGCTTACTGGAGGCCAGCTCGTGTATCTCGTCGACCACCACGACCCTAGCGTTCCTCAGTTTCTCGCTGAACTTTGGCGCGTTCAAGGACAGCGCCAGGCTCTCGGGGGTGGTTATTAGGATGTGAGGCGGGTCTCTCAGCATCCTCTGCTTCTCGCTCTGCTTTGAGTCGCTCGTCCTCACGGCGATCTTGATCTCCGGGAGTTCGACTCCCTGCCTCTTCGCCTCTTCCATTATCTCCTTGACCGGCTCGTAGAGGTTCCTCCTCATGTCGTTGTTCAGGGCCCTGAGAGGGCTGACGTAGACGACTACGATGCCCTCGGGGAGGCTCCCCTTCTCGAGGTACTCCTTGTACAGGTTGTTTATGATCCCGAGGAAGACGGCGAGGGTCTTACCCGTCCCCGTGGGCGAGGATATCAGGACGTTCCGTCCCTGCATAATGTACGGTATAGCCATCCTCTGCGGCGGGGTCATCCTGCCGTACTTCCGAGTAAACCAGGCTCTCACGAAAGGCAGCAGCATGCCCAGGACTTCGTCGTCGCTGAGGTTGTCCTTGGCATACTCCATTAGAAGCCGCGACCCCTCCAACCTACTATACTAAGGTTTGGATTTAAACCGGGCTATTTCAACCCGATGATATCTCTAGGCCACCTTATTAAAGTATATACAACGCTGACCGTGTACATGCCTGTAATAAGAGACAGCAGGACGTACTTACGGAGAGCGACGAGGAATAAGACGACCACTAAAGCCACTAGTAGCGCCAGCTCCCCGGAGACCCCACTCACGCGCATCCTCCTCTCGAAGAGCCCTTTCGGGGTCCTCTTATACTCCTGTCTCACCCTGGCAAGGGCCTTCATCACACCCCTGAGTATCGGCACCGACAACGCGACTGTGACAGCGGCCATTCTCCCCTGGTTAACAGCGCTCTCTCTCAACCCGGCTCTCAGGGTGTAGGTCTCCACAGCAGCGAAGAGGGCCTGGGAGAACAGCCAAGCCCCGGTGACAAACGCGTACTTGGCCGTATAGTCCACTCCTCCCAAAAGGCTCGCGGCCACGGTGACGGCGAAGCCGACCCAAAGGAGGAGTACTACAGTGTACTGGCTCAAGAACAGCGCCGACTCGAACTTGCCGACCAGGCTGACCGGGCTTCTCAGGAGGGCGCCGAGCCTCGCGAGCAGGACGTCCGTAGCCCCGTAAGCCCACCTCTCCTGCTGCACCCTCAAGGAGCTGTATCTCGTTGGGGCCTCGACGTAGACCCTACACGAGTCTACGTATTCGACCCTGTAGCCCCTCCTGTACAGCCTCACGCCCAAGTCCATGTCGTCCTGTAACCTCTTCTCGTCCCACCCGCCAAGCTCCTTCAGCACGCTCGCCTTGAATAGAGTACCGGTGCCGAGGGGGAAGATGTTGAGCGAGAGGGCGGACCTCGCCTTGAACAACACGTTAACTACGTACTCCATGTTGTACGCCAGCGCCTCGCTGAGCCTGCTACCCTTGTTCCACACGCTCCACCTCCCCACAACGCCTGCCAGCCTCTCGCTAGACTTGAGTAGAGAGACCCCCCTCAGTATGAGGCAGGGGTCGAAGAAGGAGTCGACGTCCATCACGTACACGTACTCCCCTGTTGAGGCGGACAGGCCCACGTTGAGGGCGCCCGCTCTAAACCCCCTCGGCTCGCTCCTCCAAACGTAGTAGACCCTGAGCCTCCCCCTCCACTCGTCTACGAGCCTCCTGAGGTACTCGAGGAACTCGGGCGGGTCGTCGGAGACTATGATCACCTCGAAGTTCACAGTACCGCTGAGCTCGCTCAACCTCTTCAGCGCCGTCTCGACGTAGTCGGGGGGCTCACCCTTCACGGGTATAATAATGGAGACCGTTTCGCCCAGGTAGGCTTCAGACCCCCTCTTCTCGGAGTACCTCTTAGAGTAGAGGCCGAGTAGGCTGTAGAACGCGAAGAACAGCGTCTGCGGCAGGAGAAACAGGGCTACCCCGATCAGTCCTGTCGAGTCGAGCGGGCTCAAACCTGGCACCAGGATAGACTTAATAGATAGCCCACAGCTATTTTAGTGTGAGGGGGCCGTTTTGGTCACCATTACGTGGCACGGGCACGCGTGCGTGTCTATAACCCTCTCCAACGGCTACACTATTGTCATAGACCCCCACGACGGGGGTAGCCTGGGCTTAAAGCCCCCATCGGTCAAGGGCGACTTAATTCTCGTCACGCACGCCCACTTCGACCACAACGCCGTGGAGGTTGTGAGGAAGGACAAGAGCAGGGTCCTAATGGAGTTCGCAGGCGAGAGCAGGCTCGACGACGTGGTGGTTAAGGGCTTTGTGACGTACCACGACAAGGCGCAGGGCAGGCGGCGAGGGAAGAACTACGTCTACGTGGTGCGGGCTGAGGGTGTAAGGGTAGCTCACCTAGGGGACATAGGGCACGTGCCTTCGGGCGACGTCCTAGCAGAGCTTACCGGCGTAGACCTGTTAATGCTCCCCGTCGGCGGGACCTTCACCATAGACGCGAGAGAGGCCTGGGAGACCGTCGAGAAGGCGAAGCCCGTCAACGTCATGCCTATACACTACTGGGTGAAGGGGCTGAACCTGCCCTTAGCCCCCGTCGACGAGTTCCTGAAGCTCGTTAGAGGCTACGAGGTGGTCAGGCTCCCCACCAACACCTTCAAGCTGGAGGAGTATAAGGGCAAGGTCGTCGTCCCTTCGCCGCCTTAGTGGTGGACTTGAGCGAGGAGGTAAGACACTACGAGTCGGTAGGGAGCGAGCTCGAGGCTATTAGAAAGGCGAGTGTTGAGTTTATGGTCAAGAAGATGGCGTTGAGGAGAGTAGATGCGGAGAAGAGGGTTAACGAGATATTGTTGATCTGGAACGTTATAAGAGACTACTTCAGATGGTTTAAGAATAGGTGATGACTACTTTAGGCCGCCGAGTTGGAGGCGATGAAGAGGGATCAACCGGCTGAGTACACGCGTGCCGACCGGCTAAAGCCCCGGCACCGGGGCCCCCAGTCTTCGGGGCCTGCCCGGTTTAAGCCGGTTAGGTCCCGATATTGGCATTGAGGGGCTAGGTGGTCGAATGAGCTACACGTGGGAGCCGCGCTGGGAGAAGTTCAGGGTTGAGTCGCACGGGATAGTCTTCTGGACGTGTCGCGACAGGATAACCGGGATGATCACCTGCCCGATATGCGTCAACGCCCGGGAGACCTGCCTCGGCGGGGGGACCGGTAAGGGGAAGCAAGAGCCGGTCTTCTTCTACACAGTCGAAGACCTCATATACCACATACGGGACTACCACGCGAGGAGCGCGTTCAGGGCTAAGTCTCGCTAGGGGGCGGGAGTTGCGTGGAAGGGTCTGCGTCTACGGGAACCCCACAGTGGACGTCATCGTGACGAGCCGTGGGGTCGCGGTTAGGACCGGCGGCGGGGTCTACTACACCGCGCTCTCTCTTCTCGACGAGGGCGTTAAACCAGAAGTCTACTCCGTGGGCCCCCACTGGCTCTTCCTAGTCAACGGGCTGATGGAGTTCAAGGTGAACCCCTCCTACTCGACCTCCTCGATGGTGTTCAGGATAACCTACCTCGACACGGAACGGGTGATGGAGGTCGCGGAGATGTCTCCACAACTCAGCAGTGTAGACGAGCACTCGGGCTTGTGCTACACGGTGGTCAACCCAGTGCTGGGAGAGGTTACGCCGAGCCTGTTGAAGAGCCTGAGGATCAAGTCGATCGTCCTAGCAGGTGACGTACAGGGCTTTGTAAGGGAGAGGAGGCTGGGCCCCCTCGCCTTGAGGGGGAGCGGGGACGTGCGCGAGCTCGTAGGGGTTTTCGACGTGCTACACATGGACGCTGCTGAGCTCCTCGCGTTGACCGGGTCGAGCAGTAAGGACGAGGCTCTCGGGAAATTGCGTAAACTGCTACGGGACGGCTACGTAGTCGTAACGGAGGGGTTCAAGCCGCCTGTAGTCGTCCACAGGGAGGGTTTCGAGGTAGTCGGGCGGGAGCGGGTGAGGGTGGGGGACAAGACGGGGTCCGGGGACTACTTCCTGGCCAGGTTGTTCGTTGGAGTCGTGGAGGGGCTACCAGTGAAGGAGGCCGTCGAGTACGCGCTCGAGGAGACGGACAAGTGGCTTTTGGAGAGGGACAGGAGGTAGTGCTTCATCGCGGGGCTCCACCCTACTCAAGCTCCCTAAAAAAGCCCTGTACACTAAATGCCACTGCTGGAATCCTAATGTTACTCGTATGGTGGTCTACTCGTTTACTGTGTGCTGAAATAGCCATACGAGCCCGCTGAAAGCTGGCGGGCTTTGCCCAAATCGCCCTGGGTGGAGCCCCGCTCTGCAATAGTGTTTTTGTTTAAAGACCCTTATAAGCGTGAGAATAGGAGTCTAAACGTAGGCAATAGCTACTTCACGAAACCCATCTTCACCCCGCGACCCGTACACGGCCGCCTCCTCGCTCCTCGGCCTCGTCTTGAGGCCCAGCCTGTCCTCTATAGCGTTCACGAGCTCTTCTTCTGTAGGCGACCTCCCTATGAACATCAGCCTCCCGTTGACGAAGACCTTGGGGTAGTCCGAGGCCTCCGCTAGCATGGGGTCGAGGAGCCAGTCGTGAGAGGGTGTCACGACGACCCAGATACCCCTCTCGAGCATCTTCTCAGCGACATCCCAGGCAACTCTAAGCGCCTTGTCGCTCTCCTCGTCGAACCCCAGTACTAGGTAGATCTCTACCTTGACGTCCGGCTCCTCCAACAAGACCACGCCCTGTCACAGGCTTAACTAGACCCGGGATCTCTTTTAAAGCGCTGAGCAGGCGTTGGTCGCGGTGAGGCCCGTGTGTACAAAGGGGTGGGCTACAGGGGAGCGCCTCACGCGACTTTCTCTCTCTTAACAGGGTGTATAGCGTCCTTCGGGGCCTTGTTGAAGGGCTCGAGGTACTTCCTCAGAACTTTGGGCACGACTACCACGCCGTCCGGCTCCTGGTAGTTCTCGAGTATGCTCGTTATAGTCCTCGTGCTGGCTATAGCCGTCGAGTTCAGCGTGTGGACGTACTCCTTCACCATCCCCTTCCTCCTCACAAGCCTAATCTTCAGCCTGTAGGCCTGCCAGTCCGTCACGTTGCTGCAGCTCACCATCTCCCTGTACAGGCCCTGGGCGGGCATCCAGGTCTCGAGGTCGTACTTCTTCGCAGCGGGGGCTCCGAGGTCCCCGCTGGCTATGTTCACGACCCTGTACGGGAGCTCCAGGCCCTTGAACAGCTCCTCGGCGTTGTTTATCAGCTCCTCCATTATGTCCCAGCTCTCCTCGGGTTTGGCGAACACGAACTGCTCGACTTTGTGGAACTGGTGTACGCGGAAAATGCCTTTCAAGTCCCTGTTACCGGCCCCCGCCTCCTTCCTGAAGCACGGGCTGACACCCACGTACTTCAAGGGGAGGGCCTCTTCTGGTATGTCCTCGTTGGCGTGTAGTGCGGCTAGGCTGTGCTCTGCGGTGGCGATCAGGTACAGGTCCTCGCCCTCGATCTTGTATATGGCGTCTTTGAAGGTCGCGTAGTCTATGACGCCCTGTATGTACTTGAACCTCAACATGTACGGGGGTAGGACGAGGGTGTAGCCCTTCGAAGTCAGGTAGTCTATAGCGTACGCGAGCAGGGCCATGTCCAGGAATACTATGTCGTCGAACAGGTAGTAGAACCTGCTGCCAGCCACCTCGCCCGCTTTGACCGTGTTGCCTAGCCCTAGCACGTTCTCTAGCATGTCGGCGTGCCCAACGGGCTTCCAGTCGATCAGCTCGTAGTCGACCTTGAACCCGTACCTCTCGGTCTGCTGCTTGAACTGCTCCAGGAAGCCCGTCCAGACCTTGGGCCTCCCGTAGAACCTGATCGGGACGTTGTACGAGTCGTCTGGGCCGATCGGGACGCTCTCGTGGACGATGTTCGGGAGCTTTAGCAGTAGCTCCTCCCTCCTCGCCTCGACTTCGCTGAGCTTCTTCTCGTACACCTCGATGAGCGACAGTAGCTCCTTGGCCTCCTTGATCTTCTCCTCCCTCTCCGGGCCCTGTAGCCTCGAGACCTCTCTGCTGATCAAGTTGTGCTTGTGCCTGAGCTCCTGTATCTCCGCGAGTATCCTCCTCCACTCCAAGTCCGCCTTGAGGGCCTCGTCGACTATGGAGACGTCCATGAACCTCTTCCTGACGTGGTTCTTCAGCTCCTCAGGGTTCTCCCTGAGAAGTTTGAGTATACTCCAGCTCACGTAGCTCGCCCCGCGTCACAATGTGAATTGAAAGGGGTGCGGATTGTAAAAATCTTTTGGTCGCTAGTACTCGAACCTCTCCGACTCCAACTGTCTCTTGTACTCCTCCACTATGTCGTATCCGAACCTCTCCTTGAACATCCTCCTGCCCTTTTCGGTCATCATCAGCGGGTTCCACGGGGGGTCGTAGACGAGCTCTATTTCAACCTCAACCCCTAGTTTCTTCTTCAACTCCTCCTCGACCATGAGCGGCAGTATGTTGGCGAGAGGGCAGAACGGGGTAGTCAGAGTCATTCTTACCTTGACCTTGTTCCCGCCGACCTCGAGGCCGTATATCATCCCCAGGTTGTAGACGTCTATCCCTATCTCCGGGTCTGCTATGGTCTCGAGGATCTCTATGACCCTCTTCTTGAGTTCGTCGTCGGACGGCCCGCTCATGGAGGACACCTACAAGCCCAGCAGCCTCCTCCACCAGCTCCTCTTCTCGGGCTTGGCCGAGGGGATCCCGTAGGCGGCCCTCATGAACTCCCTATAGGCTCCCGTGGGGTGCGTCGAGTAGAACTTGGCTAGGCTGTGGAGGGTCTTCAACTCGTCTACCGTGGCGTAGTCCAGGGGTATCCCCTTGTAGCCGTTGCTCTCCCACTCCTTGTTCAGCCTGTCCATTATCGACTGCACTCTCTCGTCGCTGTAGAACGCCATCTTGACCTCCACGTCCCTGCTCTCGTCTATCAACCTTACGATCTCGCTCTTCAGCTTGGCCGCCTCTTCGCTCATCTCAATCCTCCACAAGGTCTTCAAACCTAAGCTTTGTTAAACCAGCCTGTTTAATCTTATCGATCGCCCAGCCGAGCCTCTCGGTCAAGACCATGATGGCCGCCTGCGGCGGGATCACACCGACCTCCGTGATTATAGCGTCAATGTACTCGGGTGGGGTGACGTCAAAGGACGGGTTTAGAACCCTCACGTTCTTGTGCTTCTCCAACCACTCGCGGGGGACTACCTCTGTTGGGTCCCTGAACTCTATCGGCACCAGCTCTCCTATAACGGTCATCGGGGAGAACTTGTAAGTCTCAGCCGCTACGAACACCCTAACTCTAGCCTCGTGAGCGGCTAGCGCGACCTGGCTAGTCCCTATCTTGTTCACTACTGCCCCGTTGCTCGTTATCGTGTCGGCGCCGATCACGACCTGGTCGACCTCGTGCATGATGTACCTCACGGCGCTGTCCGGGATCTGAACCACCGGCACCCCGTTCTCGAGCAGCTGCCTCGTAGTTATCCTCCCCTGGTAGAAGGGCCTCGTCTCCGTGCTGTAGACCTTCACCACCCTCCCCTGCCTGTAGGCCTCCGTTATCACCGACACCGCTGCCGTGCTGTGGCAGTGCGTCAGTATAACGGAGTTCTCCCTGATCCTCTTGCTCCCGAACTCGGCTATCCTCTTCACAGCGTTGAGGCTGTCTTCGATGAACTTGTTTGCTGCGTCTATCACCCCCCTCCTCAGCTCGTCGAAGTCGCTTGTCTGCCGGAACACCGCCTGCATAACGTACATGACGGCGTTGGGTAGGCTCACCGCGGTCGGCCTCGTCTCTATAAGGGTGTCGGCCACCTTAGCCATGTACCTCCTGAAGACCGAGGGCTCTCTCTCGCCTTGGTACTTCTCCGCGGCTATCCTCAGAGCCTCGGCAGCAGACCTCGCTATCTTACCAGCACCCCTGATCCTCATCGACCTTATCCCTTCGGCTATGTCCAGTACCTCTTGGGGTATGGTGCTCAACTCAACCACCTCCCAACAACTCGGCGAAGAGCGAGTCCAGGGGCTTCAGCTGCGGGGGGTAGGTCCCGTAGATCGTCTTGACCAGGATGGGGATCGACTGGGGCGGATACAGGCCTAGCTCGGTCGCTATGCCGTCCACCATGTTCGGAGGGGTTACGTCGTAGAGAGGGGCCCTAGCAGTGTACTTCTCGGGCATCGCCCTCCTCGTCTCCTCGTCCATGAGCAGCCTCCAGTCGCCCTCGGGCAGCTTTACCAACTCGCCGTAGATCGTCTCGAGGCTGATCTTGAGCGTCGGCGCTATCGCGAAGAACCTGACCCTGGCCTCGCTAGCGGCGAGCGCCATAAGGCTCGTGCCGACCTTGCTGACTATGGCCCCGTTCGCGGCCACGGCCTCCGCGCCCGACACTACCTTGTCAACGTTCTTCATAAAGAACCTCGCAGCGGAGTCTACGACGAGGTACGTCTCAACCCCGAGCTTGTCGAGGTAGTCTGCGAGTACGAGCCCCTCCATGCCGGGCCTGGACTCGAGGACGTAGACGCTGAACTTGACCTTGTTCCTCACGAGTATCTCGAAGAGCCTCCTCACGGCCACGCTATTGCTGTTCGTCATGATGACGTCCCCGTCGACGATACGCTTAGCCATCACCTCGCTGGCAGCCCACAAAGCCTTGTCGTACCTGTCCCTGAACCCCTCGACGAACTCCCGGACACCCGTGCACCCGTTCTCCCTAATGTACTCCAGGATGGACCTGATCGTGTTGAACAGGCCGGCGGAACCCGGCCTCTCCCTGGCGTAGAGGAGGTACTTCTCCTTCAGGAACCTCACGAGGTCTCTGCAGTCCCTCCCACCGGCCACCTTGAGAGACTCGTTCAAGAGGTCCATTAGAAGCTCACTACCCGTAGCCCTCGGGGCGAAACCGTGCTTAGAAAGCTCGCTCATCCCGTCCACGCACTCCAGTTATTGTATCAAGTATATCGCTCACGCTTCTTTTAAACTCAGCACCGTGACCCAGGGGATGGACGTTGAAAACCTTGATCGGCCTCCCGGCTATCTCGACTACGCTCAAGGAGCGAACGACCCACGGCCTTCCAGGGGCGATCACCTCGACGGCTCTACAGTACTTCCGCCCGTCGTACAGCGCCGCTCTCGTGGGCGCTACGACAACGACGTAGTCGGCTGTGCAAGAGCCGGGTGTCGGCGCCGAGACGTCGTTGTACCCCTCAATGATCAGGTGGTCGTAGCCTCCGAGCAGCTCGAGGAAGCGGTCTACCTCAGCGTAAGTAGATGGGTCGTCTAAGAGCTTCTCGAGGCCCCTCGTAGTGGTTCTCTCGATCGCCCCTCCGCCCGCGACGGCCTCCAGTACCCTCGAGAGGAGCTCGGCCGAAACAGGCGACAGCCTGGCAACGTTGTCCTCGACCATGTAGTACACGTGCTCGACGACGCCCCCTCTCAACCTTGTGAAACGCGCCATCACGGCCGTACCTAGGCTGGAGCTCATCAAGTCCACGTAGGCTCTGGGCGTCGTCTTCGCGCTGAAGGGGTCGATCGGTAGTGAGAGGACGTCGACCGGGTTTAAGATGGCGGCTTTTTCGGTGAGCCCGAGCCTCTCAGCCACCACGTATACGTCGTGGCCCACCAGGACCCCTAGCGAGACCGTGTACTCGAGGGTGTCCGCCTGAAACCAACCGTTGTGGCCGGCCACCGGCTTGAAGTAACCGGCCTTGAGACCCCTCTCCTTCATCTCCTCGACGAGCCCCAAGACGAGCGTCGTCTTCCCAGACTCGAACGGGAGTAGGCCTGCGACGAGCAGCCTCATGGCCGGGACAAGGCCTCGCCCCATCTTTGCTGGAGCCCAGCACCAAATTAAACTGTTCGCGTGGGGCGATCCGCCTCTCCAGGTAGTCTTTTTAATTTCGTGTGCTGTTTAAACTAGGATTAACGGTGGTACAGCTGTGAGTAGAGCTTACCCCGTGCTAGTAGTACTGGTCATCGCTTTGTCGTTGTTGGTCAGCTTAGCCCCGGTGGAGTCACAGAACCTCTCTCAGACCATGAGGCTGATCGTAGTTTACGCCCCCGGTGCGGACCTAGGCCTGCTGAACGCGACGGGGGCTCTCAACGCCAACAGCACGGTTGTCGAGGTCGTGAGACCCCAGCCCCCCTACGACTACCTCTACCACCTGCTTAAGCTCGTTGACCCCTCGCTCGGCCTCGCCACTGTAGTGGTGAACGAGACGACGGCTCTCGTCGACAACAAGCCGGTCGACCTCGTCTCAGCTGTCAACCAGTCCTTCGTCAACGAGGTCTGGGGAGGGAACTTCACGGTGTTCATAGGGGTGCCTGGTGTCAACCCGAACTCGACGGCCATGAGTATAAACCCGTACTTCAACATTACAGGCAACTACATACCCCCACAGCTGTTCACAGTGGACGTCAACGGGAGCGTCTACTGGAGCGCCCTCAACACGTCGATCGTCTTGACAAACACGAGTAGCGGCCTGGCGCTCAACCTCACCAACTACGACGTCGTACAGCAGTTCGACAACAAGACGCTGGAGACCCCGAGCTTCGCGGTCTCGGTGCCCGCAGGGCTGAACGTCTCCCAGGGGATGTACTACCTCAAGTTCAAGATAGTCTCTATCTCGGGCAACAAGGCCACGCTCTTCTTCCCGGGGACGCTGAAGTCCAGCGGGTGGCTCAACAGCTTCTACGGCAGCTTCACAGAGCCCGTAGTCCTACTCGAGCTCTACCCCCGGGACCTGCTCAGGTCTCTACCGCTCGACGCCCTTGTCTGGGCGTACAACCAGTCCTGTAAGTTCTACAGCGCACTAGTAGTCAAGGCCACCTGGTACACTAGCGGCGGCTTCTACTTGATGTACTACCCGTTGTTCCAGAGGCTCAGCGCCTTAAAGGGCCTGGTGGACGAGAATACCTACAACACCCTCTTGAACATGACCGTAACCAACGTCCTGTCCATCGTGAACGACTTCCGCACCTTCCTAGGCATCAACTCGACGGTCGTAGTCTACAGCCCGTTCACAGTGGTCGCGGGCGGGGCTAGCATAGGCCTCCCAGTCGTCCAGCCAGGTGTTTACGACGCCACGTCGAGCCCGGAGGCTATAAGCTCGCTGGTAGCCCAGGGCTACAGCCTGGACGTGGTCAGGTACGGCACGAGGGTCCTGGTCGAGGTGAGGGATTACAGTAAGCTCGGGTACTCGGAGGGCCTCGCCCTCGTACTCAGGCCGGCGGGCTTCAACCAGACGCTGGCACTCGGCGGCGTGGTAGACCAGAGGGTGTTCGAGACGCTCCTGCTCTCGTACTCGAGGCTCTACTACCCCTCCGCCTCGGCGCTCGTCTCGACAGGCTTCCAGATGCAGGGCTACATCGACAACTTGACGAAGACGGTCGACAGCCTCAGGACGCAGGTGGCCAGCCTGAACGAGACGGTCAACGTCCTGCTGGTCAACGCGGGGAACTGCAACGCGTCTGTTGCGAACCTGACCGTGAAGCTCAACGAGTACGAGAGCAGGATCGGGCAGGCGGAGAACATGCTCAACCAGGCCAGGCTCTACGTGACGATGGGTCTAGCCGCTGTAGTGGTCCTCAACGTGGGTCTATACGTAGTCTTGAGAAGGGGCCTCAAGTACTCTAGCTGACGCCTAGCCCGCCTTAACACGAGGGTTTTTCACCACGTCTTGAGAGCCGCGTAGACTAGTACACCGCTAATCAACCAGGCGAGAGCCTCCCCCTTCCAGTCCCCCGACTTTAGAAGCCTCGGGCCGTACATCCTCCTGCTGAAGGGGTAGAGCAACGCGACGCCCTTGAGAGTCAGGGAGTCGAGGAGCAGGTGGCTCAGCCAGCCGGCGAGGAAGCACACCGTGCCCAGGATCCGCGTCTGGGCGTCCACCCCCGCCATGGCTAGGACCGAGTAGAGGCCTAGCGAGACTATCGAGGACGACAGCAGGTTGTGGAGGGCTACCCTGTGGGCGTGGCGCAGGTCGAAGTCCGGGAAGACGCCGCCGAGGACCCCGAGAAGCGAGAGTAGAAACAAGTCGGAGGCGGAGAGCCTACCGACTAGGAGCCCCGCTGAAAACCC
>NZ_JBMFLY010000018.1:0-21316 GCF_049970955.1 Thermogladius sp.
CCGAGCGCGAGGCCACACTGTGACGGTAAAGCTCGCGTCAGGGGGTAACTGGTTCAAGTAGCGTCTATGTTTCTCTGCTCTCGGTTTTCCAGCAGTTTACGAGGGGTCTTAGCTACACTACCAGCCCGGCCCCTATAGCCACGGCTACGAGAACGTGCGTGCGTGGGGTTGACAGCGACTATTACAGCCGAGCTGGGCCTCGAACGGCCAGCGTGCCCTTTGTTTTGTCGTGCCACGGCAGTGCTGAAGGGTCCGTCAGCACTCAAGACCCATTTCATCCCATCGAGGTAGTCAAATACCCGAGCTCATCACTCGAATAGGTACATGGCTGTCTAGGCGTTTAAAGTGTTGCCCACTCAACCGGCCGTTGGCTTACTGGGTTTAATAGGTGTGAGGGCCATTTTCTCTCCTCGGTACCTGCTCTGAGGGTGCCCAGAGTGGAGAGGGACAGGGTGGGCAGGACCATACTGCTCCTCGCCCTTCTGAGCGTAGCTGGCGGTCTCCTCAAGATCTACGGCAGTCTCACCGGCGGTTCGAGGGCCGTGTTCGTCGACGCTATGACGTCGATAGGCAACAGCGTCACTATAGCCCTGACCTACAAGTACTTCAGGGAGAGCTTGAAGCCCCCCGACCTCGACCACCATTACGGTCACTACAAGATGTTGATGGGGGCCCCCGTGTCAACCCTAATGGTCTACTCTTTCGTAGCGGGGGTCGTGCTATTCGACCTAATAGAGTCCTACGGAAACCCCTACAAGGTGGGCTACGAGTCCCCTCTTTTCGCGGCGCTAGCGGTCGTACCCTACGGAGTGGCAGTGGCCATATCGAAGAGCTCGAGGAGCTTCCTAGCCGTATACGGGGGCTTTACAGTTATCGAACTCATTGAGAGCTCTGTCTCTATAGCGTCGTCCATCGGCGGAATGGCGGTGAGTTACACGATCGACTACGCTGGAGCGCTAGTCTTGCTGGGCTACCTGCTCTTCGAGCTGGTGTCCAGCTTCCGGGAAGTCATCCTCTCCTACAGCGACGTGGCCCCGAGCGACGTCGTCGAGAGAGTTCACGCCATAGTCAAAGAGCTCAACGTCGAAGTCTCGAGGGTGAGAGTCAGGAAGGTAGCCGACGGGCTGTACCAGGGAGACGTAGTCGTAAGGGTCAGGCCGGGGACTCCTGTAGAGGAGGCGCACGCTATCATGGACAGGGTCGAGAAGGAGCTGGCCAAGCACGGTATCGAAGTGGTGGTCCACGTCGAGCCTTAGGTCCCCCGCGCGTCTAGCCCGCCTTCTTTATCACTAGCTCGTCGTCAAGTCTAACACCGAGTTCGCGGGACGCGTCGCCCATGTTCACCCCTAGCTCGAGGTAGTCGAAGCTACTTATGTAGCAAGCCAGCTCTCCCACCTTGACTAAGCTGAAACTGTGAGTAAGAGTGCACTCCCTCCTCACACTCCCCGCCTCTACTAGTAGCGTGTCGCCCATCCTCCAGCCGAGCGAGTCCAAGAGCCAGGGCTCAACGTTGGTCAACACATTCCCGTACACGTCTATGTATATGACCCTCGCTCTCACGCTCTCACCGTGGACCGAGGGCTTGGGTATCTCGATAACCTGTATACTACTCGAGTCCACTCTCGCGCCCAGCTCGCTCAGCGGCACTCCGAGGCTGGCGTAGGCCGCCACGGGGGCGAATATGTCCCTACCGTGGAACGTCCCGGACACCTTCTCCAGGCGGTACCTCGACTCACCTATGTCGTAGACCTCCTCGATGCCGTCCTCTAGTGCCAGGAGCGAGAGTAGCCCGTTGTCCGGCCCGACGAGGATGTAGTTTCTCGTCTTTACCAGGATGCTCCTTCTCTGGCTGCCGACTCCCGGGTCTACGACAGCCACGAAGATCGTGCCTGGGGGGAAGTACTTCGCGGAGGACTTTAGGATCAGGGCGCCCTCTCTAATGTTCTGTCTCTCGACCCCGTGCGTCAAGTCCACTATCTCGGCGGCGGGGTTTATCCTCTTGATGACGCCCTTTAGGATCCCCACGTACGGGTCCTTGTAGCCGTAGTCCGTTAACAGGACGATCAAAGGCATGGCAGGCCCCCAGCTAAAGACACATTATTATAGGCGCCTATAACTAAGTCTTAAATAGCCGGGGATGAGTACGACGGGCGGCCTGACACGTGATGACCCATTGTAGCACTAACCCGGCCCAGAGTTAAACCGCCCAGAGAGAAAGTGGCTCAAGCCCCAGCTCTAACGGGTCTCGGTCCTAGAGGGGGAATGGCCGTAGAATCATTAACCCCCTTAGCAGACATGGTTATTTAGTGGAGCCCGATGATTGACAGCGGATAATCGGATGGGTTGGTGAAGAGTTACGTGGATGAGGGCCGTTTTAAGCTTTTAAAGAAGTAGTCTAATCAGATAGATGGGGGCCCGTAGCTCAGCTTGGTGGAGCGCCCGGCTGATAACCGGGAGGTCCGGGGTTCGAATCCCCGCGGGCCCACTCTCTTAAAGGCCGGCTAAATACTCCACTATGCTGGGGGGTTGGACGAGCAGGTGCTCGCCTTTCTCGAACGCCACTTCGCCCCCTACGAACACGACCTGCGGCCCTCCCCGCATGGCCACTACTACTGGGCTCAGCTTACTGAGAGGCAGGGATAGTACTGGGTCGGACAGATCGTAGACAACGAGATCGGCTAGAGAGCCCCTCTCAACGAAGCCGCTGTCGAGCCCGAGAACTCTGTACGGCTGGACAAGGATCCTTAAGAGAGAGTCGGGGTTGTCGGACTTGGAGAACCAGGCCTGCGGGCTTCTCGAGTGCTCGCGTCGCGTGTCGAGTATGAGGCACTTGTCCCCTATGCTGCGGGGGTCGCAAACGACCTCCCCCCACCTGCCTATCAACCTGTTGTTGAAGACGAGCATGTCCTCTTCAACGAGGATGTTGTAGACTCCCGGCTTCGCGCAGGGTTTTGAGGATATTACGGCAGCCTTTAAACCGTGTTTGCTGATCACGCTGGAGACTTTGCAGTCAGGAGTATCCTCTAGTATAGGGAGTGTGACGCCGTTCGCGTACGCCGTGCTAAGGGATACCAGAACGAGCTTTTCAACCATGCCCTCGTCCATTGGGAGCTGGATGGGATCTAGACCTCTAAACGGGAAATCCACGCCTGGTACGAGGGCGCTGAAACCGTGTACAACTAGCGCCGGTTTTTCGTATTTCAGTACGAGCTCCGACAGTTCGTACTCCGGCTGCGGCTCCTCACCCACGTCTCTAATCTTACTCCCGTCGATGAACAAAAAACCTTTCTCGACCCCTTTCGACCCGTAATAGTACACCTCTCCGTGTATCAGCGTCCTCAGGCTCATCTCGGCCACCACTCCTACCCAACTCATGCTGTAAGTCATTATACATAAACTTTTATCTGTGGGCCGCCTTTAGTAATCGTGTGAGGGGTGCGGCGTGAAGGGGTGGTGGGGCCGGCTTCTGAGAGTAGACCTTTCTAGGGGGAAGACTAGCGTCGTAGACATCGACAAGAGGATACTCCTAGACTACATAGGTGGCAGAGGCCTCGCGATAAGGATCCTGTGGGAATACAACCCCCCGGGAGTGGACCCTCTATCCCCCTACAACACACTAGTGATAGCCTCGGGTCCGTTGTCCGGGTTGCCTCTGCCTAGTAGCGGTAAGCTCGTGGTGGCCTCCAAGAGCCCGCTGACGAACGGTTACGGTGACGGGAACATCGGTAGCATGGCGAGCTATCACCTCAAGAGGGCTGGTTTCGACGCGATCGTGATCCAGGGCAAGGCTAAGAAGCCCGTCTACCTGTACATCGAGAACGATAAAGTGAGTATAAACCCGGCAGACGACCTCTGGGGCCTCGACTCGTTCAGCGTGGAGGACAAGCTAGTTAGGGAGCACGGGAAGAACGTGGGCATCTTGACGATAGGACCTGCCGGCGAGAAGATGGTGAGGTATGCTACTGTTGTCTCCCAGAAGGGGAGGAGCGGCGGCCGTCCCGGGATAGGCGCTGTGATGGGCAGTAAGAACTTAAAGGCCGTTGTGATAAAGGGCACCCTCCAGCCCCCCGTCCACGACCTGGACTCCCTGAGGAAGACGGCCGAGGAGGCCTACAAGAAGATCATGGAGGCAGAGGGCTATGACTACTGGGTAAGGCAGGGTACGATGGCGACGATAGTGTGGAGCCAGCAAAACAGCGTGCTACCGACCATGAACTTCAGAGAGGGCGTGTGGGAGGAGTACGAGGGCATATCAGGGGACTTGATGGAGAAGCTTAAAGTCGACAGGCGGGCCTGCCCGTACTGCAACATGGGCTGCGGCAACGTGATAAAGGACGAGCTCGACGAGCTCAGCGAGCTGGACTACGAGAACGTGGCGATGCTGGGCAGCAACATACTGTTGGGCGACCTGAGGAAGGTGGCGGACATAAACAAGCTCGCCGACAAGTACGGTCTCGACACGATCTCGCTGGGGAACTCGATAGGATTCCTGATGGAGGCCAGCGAGAAGGGCTTCGTTAGGGAGAGGGTTGAGTGGGGCGACTACAAAGTGGTGAGGGAGCTCACCGAGGACGTGGCGTTTAGGCGCGGCTTGGGCGGGTTCCTCGCGGAGGGCGTTATGAGGATGAGTACGGCACTCGGAGGCGAGGCGCTCGAGTTCGCAATGCACGTCAAGGGTCTCGAGGTCTCGGCCTACGACTGCCACGCAGCCCCAGCGATGGCACTCGCATACGGCACCTCGCCTATAGGTGCTCATCACAAGGACGCCTGGATCATAAGTTACGAGGTCAGGACGGACAGGCTCGGATACACGAGGGAGAAAGTCGAGATGCTTGTGTACCTTCAGGACGTGAGAGGAGGGATGTTCGAGTCTTTAACCGTGTGTAGGCTCCCGTGGGTGGAGTTAGGGCTAGACCTCGACTACTACTTGAAGATGCTGAGCCACGTCACGGGTATCGAGTGGAGCTGGGGCATGATACGCGAGGTCGCAAACAGGATCTACACGTTGATAAGGGCCTTCTGGATAAGGGAGTTCGACGGGTGGAGCAAGTACTACGACTACCCGCCGGCTAGGTGGTTCAAACACCCGTTGACTAAGGGCCCGTACAAGGGTGTCAAGCTAGACCCTGCGAAGTACGAGCAGATGCTCCAGGAGTACTACGCTCTGAGGGGCTGGGACAGCAACGGCGTACCGAAGCCCGAGACCCTCAGTAAGCTCGGACTAACGTTCGTCGAAGACGCGTTGAAGAGAGTTGGAGTACTGGTATGATAGCCATAACGGGGAGAGTAGTCTCCGGTCTCGGCGAGGGGGCTCTCTACGTAGACTTGTACAGGGTGTTTTTTATCAAGTATCTGGAGATAGACCCTTTCCCCGGCACCCTCAACATCGAAGTCGACAACCCCGTCTACGTGAGCGAAGTTCTCGGGATGATCAACCCTGTGAGAATACCACCACCTAGACCGGGCCTCGGCGGCGTGTTGGCGTACCCGGGTCTAATTCATAACCTCCGCGTCTACGTTGTGAGACCCGAGAAGACGAATCACCCACCGAGGATAGTAGAGATCGTCTCCGAGAGGTATCTGAGAGGCTACCTCAGGCTGAAAGACGGGGACCCTGTCACGGTTGTTTTACTAGCGTGAGATGACACAAGTCGCTATCATTGTTTAAAACAGGTTTCACGATATATGTTAAAAGTGTCTCGTTAACAAGGAAAGACTTGCCTCCTTAAGGCGCTTACTATGTCAAGCAAGACTTCAGCTGTTAGGATTGTGAACTTCACTAAGCGCTTCGGGAGCTTTACTGCCGTGGACAACTTGAACTTGGAGATATACGACAGGGAGATCTTCGGCTTTCTAGGCCCAAACGGCTCCGGTAAGACGACGACCTTGCTCACGATAGCGACCGTTTACAAGCCGACTAGTGGCGACATATACGTGTACGGACACAGCGTGACGAAGGAGGACTACGAGGTGAGGAAGCTTGTCGGGATAGCGTTCCAGGACCCGAAGGCGCTGTGGATAGACAAAGTACAGGACTTGTTGGAGTGGCATGCTAGAGTAGTGGGGCTCAGCAGAGCGGAAGCCAAGAACGTTGTTAAAGAGGTTCTGGAGACCCTCGAGCTGTGGGATCACAGGAACAAGTACTTCTACCAGCTAAGCGGGGGCACGCGCAAGAAAGTCGAGTTGGCCAAGGTGCTCATCCAGCGGCCGCGGCTGGCTATACTGGACGAGCCCACGGCCCAGGTGGACGTGCCCACGAAGCACAAGCTCTGGGACATCATTAAGATGATGAGAGACGAAGGCTCGACTATAATAATTGCCACGAACGATATGTTCGAGGCCGAGAAAGTCTGCGAGCGGATCGGCATCATATACAAGGGTAGGCTGGTCACGGTCGACACTATTAGCGGCCTAAAGGACAAGATACCCAAGGGCGACGTAATAGAGGTCACGATCGAGGGCGACGGGTTGAGGGACAGGTTATTGAACATGTTGGGCGAGATAGGCAGGGTCGACTACAGCGGCAACGTCATAAGGGTCTTCGTCGAGAGAGCCGAGGAGAAGGCCTTGTTAGTTGCGGACATGTTGAGGTCTGCCGGGGTTAAGGTAAAGTCGCTGATGATCAAAGAGCCTACGCTAGACGACGTCTTCATGTACTTTACGGGGGCAAGGCTCATTGAGAGCAGTCAGTAGCCGAGACCTCGTAGACCTCCTCCACGTGATAGAGTGGGACGTTAGGAAGCTCAGACGCCAGACTCTTTTCGTGGCTATGAGGACAACGTGGTTCATACTACAGGTCATAGTATTCGGTACTAGCATCTCTCTGCTCGTCAGGTCCTTTCCAGGTCTCAACTACTACGACTTCTACCTCCTCGGCGTCTTCACGACGCTCGTCTACTCTGTCAGTATAGCTCGGGGTTACGAGATCGCAAACGAGTTCGACGAAGGTATTGTAGAGTACCACTTGGCGCTCCCGGTGAAGAGGAGCACGCTAGCCCTGGGGCGCGTCCTGGGAGGGTCGGTGGCCTCGTTCCTCTTCACCCTCCCGATGTACGCCTTCATAATGTTCATGATCAGGCCGGACAACGTCTTCTACGTCCTCGTGTCCCTCGTAGCCATATACTTGTTCTCGGCGGGAGTAGTAGGCTTGGTAATAACGGTCGTCCTGAGCGTCAAGTCAACCGATGCCACGGACATCTTAATGGGGGTTATCGACGCCCTCCTCGTCAGGCTCAGCACGGTGTTCTACCCAGCACCGGTAATAGCGAAGGTGCTACCCTACTACTACGCGGCGCTCGCCAACCCTATATCGAGCGTCTCCGACTTCCTGAGGGTTTTGTTCCTACCCGAGTACGTGGTCTACGCTAGCCTCCCACCCCAGGGCCAGGTAGCCTACATCGTGGGGCTCGCAGTGGGCTTCTCGTACTTGGCGATATACGTCATCTCGCATAAACTCGAGGCGGGTGGCTGGAGGTAAGGTCTGAAATGAAGAGCGTACTCGTCATAGCCGCTAGGGACTTGAAGAGGTTCTGGAGTTACAGGTTCTGGCTGGCTGGGCAAATTGTGATGAACGTCGCGGACATAGTGATCTTCGGCCTGTTGTTCAACAACATGATCAACAGGAGCCTTATACCCGACTACATCAAGTTCGTCACGCCCGGCATACTCTCCCTAGCGCTGTTCATTTCCAGCTTCAGTATAGGGAGGGAGGTGGGCGTGGAGCTCAGGCGGGAGGTGTCGGACTACCTATTGTCGCTACCTGTGTCGAGGGCAGAGCTCGTACTGGGCAGGTTCACCGGCGGCGCCTTGAGGGGCCTCATATACCAGTCCGGGTTCATCGTGTTGGCGATGCTGCTCGTCGGCGTCCCCAGCGGGTACGCGTGGTTGGTGGTGGCCTACACTTCGATAACCCTCTCCTTCGCGATGTCGGGTCTCTCAATAGCTCTGTCGACGGTGACGAGGGACTTCAACCTGCAGGCCACAATAAGGTCGGTGGTCTACTACGTCTTGTTCTTCTTCTCCAATATCTTCTACCCCCCACGGGTTATTGCCGCGAGATTCGGGAGGTTCGCCGACGCAGTCTCGTACTCACCTCTATCTATCGCTACCTCGCTGTACAGGTGGGCTTTCGGTTATACCTCGGAAGTCGACGTCGCGGTCGACAGTCTGCTGCTGGCCGCTTGGACAGCAGTACTGCTGCTCGCGTCTTACTTCCTCTACTTGAGGAACTTGACGAAAAAAGGTTGATCGCCTTTAACACGTCCCAAAGCGCTTACTCAGCTTCTGCGGTAATTGTAAAACCGCTGTGGATTTTCCTCATCCTGTCGCCGTATACTTTCAGCAACTCGGCTTCGCCTCTTAAACCGGTGCAGTGGCCTGCGTAGACCTCCTCAACGCCCTCGTTCTCGAGCTCGCTTACGACTCTACTAACAGTCTCAGCGTCCGCGCTAGCGAGGTGAAGGCCGCCCAGGACTACAAGCTCGTCCCCGCCCGCGACCTTCCTGGCTTTTCTCGCAATGTTTGAAATACCGCTGTGCGAGCAACCAGCTAGGACGAGCGTTGTACTGCCTAGTCTGATAGCCATGCCGGTGTCGTCGAGTACAGGGTCGTCGACGAGCTCACCCTCTCTCAGCTTCTTAAAGCCTTTCACAGCGTACTTGTTGTCATAGTACCTCTCGACCTCCCCGAGGAACCACGTGCCGGGTGCCAACTCGAACGCGCTTTTCGTGAGTAGGGTCCTAAACCTCTCCAGGACTCCCCTAGACTCATCCGTGAGCCCTATATACCTTAGGCCTTGCTCGCCGATGGAGTAGGCCGGCTCCAGGATCCCCGGGTGGGCTATCACTGTCGCCTTTTGGTTGACCTTTGCTACTCCAGGAATGCCGCCTGTGTGGTCCCAGTGCCTGTGCGAAACAACTACATAGTCTACGAGCCCCAAGTCCAGGCCAAGCCTTCTCGCGTTGAACAGTAGGACCCTACTCGTGGCGCCGGTGTCGAACAAGACCCTCTTTACCAGCCCGTCACTGTACCTCAACTCGACTAAGGTGCTGAACCCGTGCTCGCCGAGCAGCCCCTCGGTGAACCCGGCGTAGTCGTCCACTAAGACGACGAGCCTTATCGAGGACAGCTCTCTCATAGTAACCCCTAAGAACGAGACTGGATCTACACTGTTAAATAATCGCCTAACGCAGGGGAGAGCATGTGCCGCCGCCGGGATTTGAACCCGGGTCACGGGCTCGAAAGGCCCGCATACTTGACCGGGCTATACTACGGCGGCCAATCTATGCTATTCGTTGAACGGGGTTAAATCCCTTCAGGCCCCGGTCTGCCGGAATTGGATATAAACTCCTGACAATAAGATAGAGAGTAGGCGGCGGTCGTCTAGCCTGGACTAGGACGCCGGCCTTCCAAGCCGGAAATCCCGGGTTCAAATCCCGGCCGCCGCACTCCGAACACTTTTTGTCACGGGAGCCCAACAGCAAACCCCTTAGCTAAGCTGGCGTAGCGCGCCAGGACGCGATCACCGACACCCCCAACACCGAGACCGGGAGATCGGCCGTCACTTCTTTCCCGCGGAGCCCTGGGGTCGCAATAGTGCGGGTCGGATGGAGGTACTCACCTGGACTAGGATGGGGTTCTACGGCCTCGAGAAATACCGTACGTTCCTGGTTCTCTCATAAGGAGTTGTACATAACTGTGTAACACGTCTTTTATACAGTTAATTAAACCAAAATTTTAAACTTCGAATGTGCTAGAATACGGTGGGGCTTACAAACGGTGCTTAAATTGCCGGGCGTCGATTTGTACCCGCCTCTCATACCGTACGTTTTGATCGGATTCGCGTTTCTCCTCCCGTTACTGAGAGCTTTGGGTGTTAAGAGGTCGGTATCGAGGGGCCTGGCTCTAATAGCCACTCTCGCGGCTTTCTACGGCTCTCTGGAGGTCTACAGGTCTGCCTCCAGTAGCGTCCTTGTGTACACTATAGGTGGCTTCCCGATCCCCGTCGGCATAGCGTACGTCGTCGACGGCTTCTCGGCCCTGTTTGGTCTACTGATAGCAACGCTGTTCGCCGTGCTAACCCCTGTCTCACCCGTCTTCGTGGAGGACAGCGAGTACTTCTACTCTGCTCTACTCGGCCTAGAGGCCGGCCTACTAGGAGTCGTCTACACGGGTGACGTGTTCAACATGTTCGTTATGCTAGAGGTGTTCACTATTTCGTCTTTCGTCCTTATATCCGCGTCCAAGACGAGAGGTGCTTACAGGGCAACGATCACGTACGCCATAGTCGGCATGGTCGCTGGCACGCTGTTCTTTTTCGCGGCAGTACTGATCTACTATGTCTCAGGCTCCCTGAACATAGGGCACGTCGCGGCCATGGTCTCAGGGATCGCCCCGCCCGCGGGAAGGACTAGTCAGGTGCAGCTCGCTATACTATTGCCCCTCTTCATAATCACGTGGTCGATGCTGGCCGAGTCCGCGATCTCCCCTCTCCACTTCTGGCTGCCCGAGGCCTACACTCACGCGCCGCCCGTGGTGTCCTCCCTCTTGAGCGGCCTGGCCGAGGGCGTGGCCTTCTACGTTATAGCCCGGGTCTACTACACGATATACTCCGGCATCCCGCCTTACATCCAGTTGATGCTGGCGATCCTGGGAGGGCTCACGGTAGGGGTAGCTGGCGCAGGGCTACTGGCGTCTAAGGATCTGCTGAGGGTGGCAGGCTACACCGTGATACTGGACTCGGGCTTCATGGCCTTAGCCCTGTCAATGGGTGCGAGAGGGTTACCGGTCTTAATGGCGTACGCAATAGCACACGCCTTCGTCAAGCCCATCATCTTCCTGGTCGGCGGCTACGCGACGAGGCTGCGAGTCGGCGTTTTGAGGAAGAGCTGGCCCTTAGCGGCCTCCTTCATGATCGGGGTGCTCAACATCGTCGGCGTACCGCCCACAGCGCTGTTCATGGCAAAGTTGCAGCTATACCAGGTAGCACTAGAGTCCCTCGGGTCGAACAGCGTGCCGGCGCTCATAACCCTGGTCAGCCTACCCGTGGGCTCCGTAATGGCTTTAATAGGGTTCGTGAAGGTACTACCGCCCCTCGTGGCAACGGAAACTAGAGAGGCAGCAGAAAAACCGCCGAGGTACTTGGTGGCTCTCGTGCTCTACCTCGCCCTGGCTAGTTTGCTTCTCGGAATTCTCTACAACCAGGTACAAGCCGCCGTATCCTCCTCTGTCGAATCCCTGCTGAGCAGGCTCTCATACATTGGGTCGGCCTTGGGGAAGACAACGGAGGTGGTGTACTCCTATGGCTAGCTTGCTAAGGAGGCTCGTAGACTGGGCTAGGTCGAGGAGCCCCTGGATGATACACTACTGCGCTGCCTGCGGGGCAGTGGAGTTCCCGCCCCTAGTGATGTCCCCGCTGGACTGGGAGCGCTACGGCTACATGCCCGTCCCGTCGCCTAGGCAGGCAGACTTCATAGCTGGAATGGGCTACTTGACGAGGAAGACAGTGAAGCTGATGATAAACCTCTTCAGGCAGACCCCGAACCCGAAGTTCGTGGTGGCTGGTTGCAACTGTACCGCCACTGGAGGCCTCTACTGGGACTCGTACGCGACTTACAAGAGGCTGGACGACTTCTTCACGGTCTCCGGCTGGGTCCCCGGTTGCATGCCAATGCCTGACGACTGGACGGCCCTGATCACAGACCTCAGGAGGCAGATCTACGAGGGCTTGAAGGGAGACAAGCTAAAGGACGCCGAGGAGTTTATCGCGAGGGTCGAGGAGGCCGAGAGGAAGTGGCGGGAGGAGTACTTTGCCAAACCCCAGCCCCCGGTCAACTACGCATTCAAGGAGACCTACCCCGAGTGCGAGGAGAGGTACGAGAGGGTCAAGCTCTGCGTGACCAGCGTGAGAAGAGAGAGGCTTAAGACAGCCCTAGCGGAGCTCAAGGAGAAGGGCTTCGCACTACTCTCCAACATCGACGCAGTCGACTACCCCAAGAACGGCGTCATAGAGCTGTACTACTTCGTAGAAAACAAGGACGACTCGTCCCAGGTTGCTTTGAAGACCTTCGTGCCGAGGTCCGAGCCCGAGATTGAAAGCGTTCACGACCTCTACCCCAACGCCCTGTTCATCGAGAGAGAAGTCTACGAGATGATGGGGGTCGTTTTCAAGGGCCACCCGGAGCTCAGGAAGTGGATACTCGACGGCAACTGGGAGGGCCCCCCTCCTCTGAGGAAGGACGTGGACACAGTTACCTACGTCGTCAAAACGTTCTACGGGGGCAACAAGTATGGCAGGTAGATACACGCTGTACTTCGGGCCGCAGCACCCGGGAGCGCCGGGGAACATAGGGTTCAGGCTAGAAATGGAGGGGGAGAGGGTAGTACGGGCCGAGCTAATACCCGGCTTCCTCCATCGCGGCTTCGAGAAGATGATGGAGAACAGGAAGTGGGAGAACAGCTACGTCCTGTCCTACAGGTTCTGCGTGGAGGACCCCGACCCGTTCGAGGTCGCCTACGCAGAGGCGCTTGACATGGTGTTCAAGGTGGACCCTCCCCCTAAGGCCAAGTACTTCAGAATGATACAGGCCGAGTTCTCTAGGATAGCGTCTCACATGTTCTGGACCCACTTCATGCTGGGCTCCGTCGGCTTGAGGACGCCGGCTTACTGGGCCCTCGCAGCTAGGGAAGAGATACTGAAGTGGTTTGCCTGGGTCACCGGTCACAGGATATACCACAACTTCAGCGTCCCCGGCGGTATCAGGAGCGACGTGCCGCAGGACTTTCAGAGTAGAACACTTGACCTGACCTACCGCGTCGAGGACCTCGTCAAGGACGTGGAGAAGGCGGTGCTGGGGAACAGGGTCTTCAAGAGGAGGACGAGAGGGGTCGGCGTGATCAAGGGCGAGACGGCCCTCAGGCTCGGTGCCACAGGCCCGGTCGTAAGAGGGGGCGGGCTAGCCTACGACGTGAGGAAGCTCGCACCCTACGAGCGCTACGACAGCGTCAACTTCGAGGTACCGGTTGGAGAGGTTGGTGACGCGTACGACAGGGCCCTCGTGAGGTTCAGGGAAGTCCATGAGAGCCTTAAGATCATAAGGCAGGCGGCCATGGAAGTGAGACCAGGCGACCCATACAGGGTAAAAATACCCCTTACAGCACCTCCTGGGAGAGGGTATGCGAGAGTCGAGTCGGCGAGGGGGGAGTACACCGTCCACGTCATGAGCGTTGGCGGGAGGTCGCCGTACAGGGTGAGGTTCAAGAGCCCCTCGATGCCACTGCTCACGACGGTGTTGGACTACATCATAAAGAACGAGGAGGTGACAATAGCAGACTTCCCGGTGGTACTCGCCTCCCTAGATCCGTGCCCGCCCGATATAGACAGGTGATACCATGGTACTCTCCACAATAGCCGAGGCGGTAAAGTACCTCTTCAAGAGGCCCTACACGAGACTAGTCCCAGCCAAGACGGGGCCTTTCAAGACGGACAGAATGAGAGGCGCTCACATACTCGACATGTCGAAGTGCACGGGGTGCTCGATGTGCCAGCTGGTCTGCCCAGCGAACGCGATCGACATGGTCGAGGTCCCCGGCCAGTACCCCCAGAACCCCAGGAGGAGGTTCCCCAGGATAGACCTCCACAGGTGCACTTTCTGCGCCCTCTGCGTCGAGTACTGCCCGTTCGACGCCCTCTACATGACGAGCGTGACCGGCTTCGAGCTCTACACTAGGGACAAGTCCACGACGCTCAAGAGCCCGGTCGAGCTCTCCAGAGGGGACTACACGCTCGTGACCGTAAAGAGGGACCTCTACGTGACCAAGGAGGTGAAGGCCAGTGGTTGACCCGTCTCTACTGAACTACGTGTTGCCGGTTGTACTGGGGGTCTACGGCCTCGCCTACTCCATCTACAGCATAGTCGTACTGAGGGGGCCGACGGTCCCGGACATGGTGCTAGCACTAGACGTCATGACGGTAGACCTCATCATCATCTACCTCTTGATAGCCTTGTACTACGGGTCTCCAATGCTCGCGATCGGGGCGATCCCCCTGGCCTCGTGGGTTTTGCTACTCGACTTCGTGGTCGCGAAGTACCTGCTGGAGGTGAGGAAGAAGTGATAGACGTGCTACTGTTCGTACTAGGCTCATCCCTGCTGGTCTTAAGCGCGGTACTCTCCCTGATCGGCGCGGTCGGCTTCCTACGGTTCAGGAACTTCTTTATTAGACTACACTCCGCCACGGTGGGGTCCATAGGCGGCGGGGTCTACGGACTGGTCGGCCTAGCACTACTAACGCTCTCACTCGACGTACCAGGCTACTTGAAGTACTACATATTCGGCGTCGCGATCGTCTCGGCGGCTCTCGTAGTCTTCGCCTCCCCCACGGGCTCGCACGTCCTCGCTAGGGCTGCCTACAGGTCAGGCGAGGCCGTACCCCGACCTCTGATTAGAGACAAACTAAAGGAGGCCGGCCTCGAATGACCCCCGTCATCATCCTGCTCCTCAGCGCGTTCAGCGCGGTAATGGCTATGATCGCCACGATAAAAATAGTCTACGAGAGAGACGTCTTGAAGGCCATAATCATCTCGGGTGTCGAGTCGCTTTTCTACTCCATTATACTCGCCAGCTTCCTGGCCCCCGACCTGCTCATCGCGTATATAGCCGTAGGCCTGGGCCTCAACTCGGCGATCCTCTTGTACGCCCTGAGAGGGGGTGAGAGGTATGAGGAGTAGGGGTGCGCTAGAGGAGTTAGGGCTGGTCCTTTCCATACTCCTAGGGGTTCTACTGACCTACTACCTGGTGAGGGCTGACGTGGTCTCTTTGACGTACGGCAACATCCCGCTGGCAAACCTTTACTTGAGAGCCGTGCCAGACCCCAACTCGCCGTTCACTAGCAGGAGCCCAGAGGTGGTGACCAGCGTTATATGGGACCAGAGGGGGTACGACACCTACTTCGAGACCTCGGTGCTGTTCATCGCGATCATAGGGGTGCTCTACCTGGCCGGTTATGGTGGTGGGCAGGGTAACAGCCCTGTCTCCACGGTGATACCCAGGGTGATCGCGAAGATACTCTTCCCCGTCATAGTCGCCGTCTCTGTGTCTGTCGCGCTTCACGGGCATCTAACTCCTGGCGGGGGCTTCCAGGGAGGCTCCATTTTCGCGGTCGCCCCCTTCCTGTACCTACTAGTGTTTGGACGGAGAATGCTGGAGGGTAAGGGGTTCAGGGCCAACGCACTAGTATTCGCGAGATCGCTAGCCGTGTTCCTGATCACGGTCGTCGGCTCCATAGTTCTGGTCGTCGGCCTACTCACGGGAGTCCCCGCTTTCCTCTTCCAGAACCAGCCGAAGCCGCAGCTCTCCCCAATAGGCTACCCGGCTTACGTGGTTTTGCCCTGGGGCGGCATCTTCCTGTTCTCCGGCACCCTCATGATACTGAACGTCCTGGAGTTCACCGCTGTCTCGACCGGCTTCACGCTAGCCCTAGTCATCATGGACACCGTAACAGGTGGTAGGGAATGATCGCGGAGGCCCTGTTCTACTTAATAGTCTTCGCGGTTGGTGTAACGATAGGGGTGTCGATCTACGGTATCATTGTCAGGCCGCACATCGTTAAGAAACTAGTGCTGCTAACGATCTTGACCGACGCCGCCAACGTCATGGCGGTCCTCTTCGGGTACTACTTGAGGGCGATCTCGCCCCCCGTCTACCCAGGAGGCTCCCTCGAGGGCTTCGCTTTCCCTTCGAGCGGTCAGCTGAGAGAGTTCTCGTCTATAAGCGTCGACCCGATACCTCAGGTCCTCATCGTCACAGCTATAGTCATAGGACTAGCAGAGCTGATCTTCCTCTCCCTCGTCGCGTACAACATTGGCGTGAACTACAAGACGTTGATGATCAACAAGCTGGAGGTGGAAGAGGAGTGAAGAGGCTCCTGGTGGTGGGACTCTCTATAGCCCTCGTATACCTGGTGTACACTGGGACCCTCAGCGTCGTCGAGGTCCTTATAGCGGTCGGCGTAGGACTAGCCTTAAGTAGGGTGATAGGGGTAGACCTCGTCAAAGACGAGAGCAAGCTCAGTGTAAGGAGGTTTTTCGAGGCCGTTAAGTACGCTCTCAAGTACTTCACGGTCATAGAGTACCACGCCCACTACTCGGTAGTTAAAGCGATACTGTCAAGGGACCCGGGGCTGAAGCCTGCTATTGTCGAGGTGCCCTACTACGTGAACAGCGAGATAGCCGTGGTCACGATCGCGAACTCTATAACCAACACCCCGGGTACGGTCGTGGTGGACGTCGACGAAAAGAGGAAGAAGTTATACGTACACTGGATCTTTGCCGAGGCGTTCGAGGGCGAGGAGGCGAGGAGAGGCGTCTCGGCGGAGTTCGAGGAGTGGGCTAAGAAGATATTCGATTAGGTGACGGCCATGCTCCTAGACCTCTACACCCTGACAGCGGTAGTCGCGGCGGCCACCGCTCTCACGGGCCTTGTGGTGTACTTCGCCTTCTACTGGCTCTTCCAGCGTGTGGCCGGTAGAAGGGAGGCCGAGGAGGACGAGGTAAAGAGGAAGATCGTCTTCTCGGGCTTTATAGTGGACAAGCCCGAGTTCCCCAGCCTCGTCGAACTCGTCAAGGACATCTATTCAAGGGCTTTCAGGAGGGGCTTCAGGGTCGTCGAGAGGACGTCGAGAGGCCTAGTCGTGGACTGGTACCTCGTCGGCTACCTACTCATGCTAGCCCTGCTTATAGCGGGTGTCGTGATATGGTTGACCAGGTGATCTGGTTCCTATTCGAGTCGCTCGTCTACCCAGGGCTCGTTTTCGTAATCCTACTGATCATATTCACCCAGTGGCTGTACAGGAAGCTGTCTGCTAGGATCCAGTATAGGAGGGGGCCTATACACTCGGGCCCCTTCGGGCTACTGCAGCCCCTCGCCGACCTGATAAAGCTGCTCGCTAAGGAGGACGTCTACAACGTCTTCGGTCTCAACATACCACCTCTGGTAGTGATCTCCCTCGCGATAGGCGCTCTCTCGAGCGTCACACTACTCACGCCGCTGGCGCTGAAGCCCCTCTACGCGCCCTTCGACGCGGTGGTAGTGCTCTACCTGCTAGCGTTCGTACCGTTCGCGATAGCGTACCTGGCGCTCTCCAACCCCAACCCGTACACCTCCATAGGCGTCGCGAGGTACCTGGCCCTCCTGATAGCCGCCGAGCCCCCCTTCGTCCTGTCGTTCCTAGTACCCCTAGTGATAGCGGCTAGGCACGAGGGCACGGAGTACTCAGTCTACCTAACGAGCAACTTCTCGTACAGGCTGTGGGCGGAGAACCCGGCCTCCATGGCGCTAGCCGCAGCGTCCTCCTTCATAGCCGTCATGGCGTTGCTGATGGTTAAGCCCTTCGACTCCCCCGAGGCCGAGGCGGAAATCTACTGGGGCTTGTTCACCGAGCTGGGTGGTCCGAGGCTCGCGTTGGGCATGTTCGCGAAGTTCGCTGAGAGGATAGTCTACCCCCTGTTCTTCGCCCTGCTCTTCCTCGGAGGCCCCTGGCCCTTCCGGGGGTCGGGCCTGCTGCCGGTTACGGCGGTTCTACTGAAGTTCCTCGCAGTATACGTGGTGCTCACGATACTGGACAACAGCCTGCCGAGGTATAGGCCGGACCAGGCGGTCGAGTTCCTCATTAAGTACCTCTACCCGATGTCTGTAATATCGCTAGTTCTAGCGGTAGTGCTGTGAGCGCTGACCGCGTCCAGAAGCAGCTGGTCGAGTACCGGTCTCGACGCATATGGGGCCGCGGGGATTTGAACCCCGGGTCACGGGGGCCCAAGCCCCGCATCCTAGCCAGGCTAGACTACGGCCCCTTCAATGATTATAATCGGCCGATTGATGTTTTAAACCTGCGCGGGGGGTTTCATTTTTTAAGACTCCAGGGATTAGGTTTCCTGGGGTGTAGGTGTGGAGGAGTTTATCCTAGGTGAGGTGAAGACTCTAGAAGTTAAAGAGAGGACTCTCCACCAGCTCCTGCTGGAGATGAGCGACGTCTCTTTCCAGGGTAGGGCGTTGGGGGAGGCGTACCGGGTACTCATAGACATGTTCGAGGACCCCGACAACACGATCTTCATGGGCCTAGCGGGGTCGATGAGCACGGCCGGGATGTGGAGGATAGTGAAGTGGTTTGTCGAGAACAGGTACGTGGACGTCCTAGTCTCCACCGGGGCCAACATAAGCGAGGATATAGTGGAAGCCATGGGCTTCAAGTACTACAAGACCTACCCGACGGTAGACGACGCTAAGCTGCTCGAGCGGAAGTTCGACAGGTTCTACGACACCGTGGTCAACGAGCTCGAGTACAGGCAGATGGAGGGCCTGATCGGAGAGTTCATCGAGACCCTCCCAGAGGGCAGCGTCTACTCGACGATGGAGTTCCTGTACTTGTTCGGCAAGTTCCTGAACGAGAAGGGGATAGACTCGATAGTCTCCGCGGCTTACAGAGCAGGGGTACCGGTCTTCTCCCCGGCGCTAGTGGACAGCGGCTACGGTATCGCCGCCGTCCTGAAGTACAGGAGAGGGCACAGAATAGTCCTTGACATGGTGAAGGACTTCGCGCAGCTGGTGGAGATAGGCCTCAGGAGCAAAAAGATCTCCGCGATCTACATCGGGGGCGGCGTCCCCAAGGACTACGTGAACCTCGTCGCAGTTGCCAACACCCTCGTCGCAGAGTACGAGCGAGGCGAACACGACTACTACAAGCCGCTCGAGTACGTCGTCCAGTTCACCACCGACAGCCCTCAGTGGGGCGGGCTCAGCGGCGCCACACTCGAGGAGGCCGTGAGCTGGGGTAAGGTCTCGCCGAAAGCGAAGAAGAGGGTGGTCTACGTCGACGCCACTATAGCACTGCCCCTGATCTCCCACGGCCTTTTGAGCGGGGGTGTTAAGAGGAGGAGGCCCGCCGACCTGAGCTGGCTCTTCAGCGGGTTGGAAAAGAAGTGACGGCCTAGAGACCCGTGGATATACCGAGGTGCCTACTTAGAGCAGCGCCCAGGAGGTAGCTCGCGAGAGCGATGCCCAGGAGGAGGGAGAGGCTCTCCAGGAACTCCCTCTTAAACTCCTTGTCCTCGACTACGCTCGAGTAGTACGTGAAGACCCCCGTGAGCAGTACGCTGGCGGTGACGCTCGCCGCGAAGGCGGCTGGCAGGCTCCTCATGGTGAAGAAGGGTGCTACGAGTAGGAGGACCGACAAAATGTAGGCCAGCCCCGTGACCACCGCGCTCTTAGTGGGCGAGACCCTCTTTTCGTGTTTCGACTGGAGGTATGACGCCCCCGCCATGGAGAGAGCGGCGGAGAAGCCCACTATTAAGCCCGCTAGGCCAACGATGGCCGTGTTCTCGGTGGCCCCGAGGAACCCCGCGTTGACGCCCGTTATCTCCACGATGGCGTCCGCCAGCCCTAGGGCCACGAAGCCCAAGTACTTCAACCTGGGGTCCGAGAGTATCCCGATCAGCTCCTTCTCGTGGGACTCCTCGTCTTTGATCAGAGCCTCTAGGGTACTCCTCGCCTCTCCACTCAACCCGCCTAGCAGGCTGGCGTACTCTCTAATAGCGCTCTCTTCACCCCTCTCCAGCAGTTTGATCGTAAACAGGGGGCCCAGTAGCACGTAGCTGAGCTTGAAGAGCCACACCCTCCAGTAACCGGGCCTGCAGTCTTTGCCCGCGTACTCTCTCCAGAACTCGTAGTGCCGTTCCTCGTCCTCCGCTAGCTTGCTCAAAATCCTCCTTCTCTCTTCGTCCTTCTCCAACTTCGACAGAGACCTGTAGACCTCTAGACTGAAGGCCTCGTCGAGACAAAACCTGTACGCTTGACGCGGGTCTATCGAACCGGGTGTTGACTCCATAGCGGCTACTCCTAGCAACTAATTCCCGCAGTGGGCTCTTTAAATGTGGTCGAGCCCGTTACGCCTCCGTTGGCCTGTGGTCAGTTTTTAAAGGACTCTTCACGCCTCAGCGAGTACAGCCTTCTTCATCCCGATGCAATCTTACTCGTCTCCGACCTTAAACTAGACGGCCGGGTTCAGACGTAGTTCAGGGCGACTCCTAGCGACACGGCGATCGAGCCGAGGACGTGGTTTAAGGCGACCCTCTCCCGTGACACCAGCCTCGTGGTGAACTGGGATAGGACGGGCGTGAAAGCGGTTGCAACGGCGGTCAGCGACGCGCCCACCGTGTTGATCGAGTAGATGAACAGGTACATCCCGATCGTCCAGCCGAGGATCCCTGTGACCAGCCCCGCCTTGATAACGTCCCTGAAAGAGCGCCGGTCGTACCAGCCCTCGAGGACGTAGCCAACGGGTGTCAGGAATAATGCTATGAGTACCAGCCGGACTACGGTGAGAGAGACCACGTCCGGCAGGAAGCGCAGACTTATCTTAACCAGTGTTGTGGCGAGCCCCCACAGCACGCCGGCGCCGAGACCCGCGAGTATGCCGGTGGCTAGTTTGCCCTGCCCCCTAGAGTTGTTCGAGCCGATAGTCGCCACAGCGATACCCGTGAAGGCCAGCACCCCGCCCAGGGCGGTCTTGAGGCTCACGGCCTCGCCGGCCATGGTAAGAGAGAAGAGCTGGGTGAAGAAGATGTACGTGTAGCTCACGGTCACGGCTAGAGAGCCCCCCACGCTCTTTATGGAGAGTGTGTATAGCGAGTCGCCTAGGCCTGGGCCGAGCAAGGCGGACAGCGCTATCACCAGCCACCCGTATGGGGTCGCGTTCAACGCCACCGGTCTGAAGGGAACGAGCGCAAGTAGAGGCGCGACCGCGATGAGAGCCCTTAGCCCGGTGAAGGTTAGGGGCTTCAAGCTCCTGCCGTACCGGGATATCACGGCCGGGTTCAGGCTCCACACAAGGGACGCCAGTACAGCTGCTAACAGGCTCAAGTAGACCACCGGCCCAGGCTTCTCGTCGCTGGCGTCTACATACTCTCAAAAACTGCTACATATGCGTACGTGAATACTCATCTCCGTAACCTCCTTTAAACCTTACAAGAATACCACTACTAAGGCGAGAAGGGAGCCGGTGGAGCCCTCCTTTAGCGTAGTGCTACGGAGGGTTAGGGTTGCTTGTCGTGAGAGTACGGGGGAGAGACAACTACTTGAGGTACACCCTAGTCAGCTGGCTCCTCGAGGTGAAGGGCCTGCTCGAGAGGGAGCTGTGCGACAACATCCGGCTAGAAGTCGAGGAGGGCGAGAACGAGTTACCAGAGCTCATAGTGGACGGCCACCTAGTTGGCGCCGGACTGCCTGGCGAGGAGGGCTACTTAATAGAGGTCGTCAAGAAGGCGGT
>NZ_JBMFLY010000019.1:0-18937 GCF_049970955.1 Thermogladius sp.
GTCGACCACACGAGGAACAGGCACTTCAAGATTGAAGAGGCCCTCATGGTAAAGTACGGTTACTTCCGTTACGACAAACAGGGCTACGACAACCACTTGAAGAGGCACGCGGAGTTCCTGGACGCACTCAACGACGTGATATCGAATTACAGGAGAAAAAATTACCGCGACTTCTTAATCGACTTCATGGGGGTCGTAGACGAGTACTTGAGGTCCATTTTGTCCTATGACAAAAAGCTGGCCCTATATTTGGCGAAGGTCTGCGGCGCAAACTGCACGGTCTAAACTCTAAACTATATTTAGTTTTCCAGCCAAAATCATGTCAAGACCGAGCGGGAGTTCCATGAGCGAGACTGTTAGAGACTACGCGCTGGTCGAGGAGTACGTAAGGGGTATGAAGTTCGAGAAGATCGACAAGGGCCTGTTCGTGCTACCGGGGCTACTCCTATTCCCCGCCTCCGTGGGATTGATCGCCGAGCTAGCCTACTTGATTACCTCGAGCGCTGTGCCTTGGCTAGTCCTGGGAGCCCTCACAGTCATGTTCGCCGGCTTCCTCGTGTCGTCAGCCGTCGCGTCTTACACGCTGCTAAAGAAAGTCTCTCTACACTTCTACGACAGCGCTGTAGTTGTCTACTACTGGTCTAGAAAGGAGAACTTCGAGAACGTGCTTAATTACCTACGGGAGAGGAGGGAGGTCAGGAGCCTGCCCTCCCCTGTAACCGGTTTACTCCTCAACTTACTAGTCGGCGGGATAGGCTACATAGCGATCCTATACTACGTGGAGAAGAGTATCAGAGAGCACATTAGAGTTGAAGAGAAAGCCCTGTTCGGGGTGTGGACGATCGAGCCCGTCGGCCCCGGGGACCTCGTGAGAGACGTCTTTTTAACGGCCGCGACGCTCGGGCTATACCTCTCCTACTGGGCGTGGAGAGTCGTCTCGCTCTACAACGAGCACGTTGAGGAGATTCACGGTCAGCACCCAAACCCGCCCTCGAGGAGGGGGCTATTAGGGGTAGGTAGCCCGGACTTAACGCTGACCGGTGTCCTCGGGGTTGTTCTAGCAGTGGGAGGGCTAGACGCCCTCTTAGCGTGGCTCGGCCTGTACTCCCACGTCCACTTCGCGGTAGTACTCGGGCTCGCGCTGTCCTACACGGGGTTGAAGCTCTCGGACAAGCCCATCAGAGGGCTCGCGGTTAGCTACGGCCTTATCTACTTAGGGCTGGCGTTCTCCACGCTCGTGGGGTTTGCCGGCTATACAACGTACACGAACCTGGCAAAGCTCTTCGAGTCGTTGGCGAGTGAGGTTTACAAACTCGGCTTTCTCGGCACTCTCTTTCACATTTTCCTCAACAACTTCTCCATAGCTATGTCCTCCACTCCGCCCCTACTGGGCCCCCTCGTAGTGGGCTACGGCCTGTCCAACGCTGGCGTGATATACGGGGCTCGACTAGCCAGCGGCGAGGCCACGCCACTACTCTTCATAATCCCCCACACCCCAATCGAGTTGCTCGGCTACGCCGTGTTCACCGTGGCGTCAGCACAACTCGCGGGCGGGAAAGGCTCTCCGTGGAAGACCATCGCGGTGGGCTCGCTTGTCCTGCTGGCGGCAGCTGCCGTAGAGACGTCCTTGATAGCGAGCCGCCTACACTAGGCGAACCCGGAGTCAAGCCTAGACGGGCCTGTAGACAGCGAGCGCTAGGGCGCCGTACAGTACTACGTCGTCCCCCAACTTCGTGGGGGCTATGACGGGGGGCCTCACCACAATGTTCTTTTTAACGATCTCAACGACGGGCTGGTAGAGTAGGTCGGTGTTGTGCAGGAATACGCTCCCTCCGATCGATACGTACTCCGGGTCGTACGCGTTTATCACGCTGGCGAGGCCCGCGGCGCTCGCCTTGACTATCTCGTCGACGATCAGCCGGCCCAGCGGGTCGCCTCTCCTGGCCGCCTCGAATACCTCGCGCGGCTCTAACGACCCGCTCGCGGCCTTCTCACCGATAACGGACACCTTTACTACCGAGGGATTCCTCTCGGCAACGTACTTAGCGAGCCTGGGTATGTTGGCACCCCCGGCGTACGCCTCCCAATGGCCGTAGCCGCCGCAGCCGCACCTGAGGCCCGAGTCGTAGTTAACGACGATGTGCCCGATCTCGTGCGCGTTACCGTCCTTCCCTAGTATGACGCGGCCGTCCACTATGACCCCTCCCCCCACGCCAGTGCTGATGGTGACGTAGACGAGGTTGTTGTAGCCCACGCCATCTCCATAGTACTTTTCGGCCAGGACGCCGGCCACAGCGTCGTTCACAACGTACACCGGCCTGTCGAAGAAGTCCTCGAGCGGCCTCTTAAGCTCGAACGTCCCCAGGGGGAGGTTTGGGGTGTTCACGACAACCCCCCGCCTCATGTCTAGGGGGCCGATGGTGCCGATGCCTACGGCCTCGACCTTCTCGCGGTACTCCTTGAACTCCTTTTCGAATGTCCGGGCGATCTCCTCAGCGACTGCCAGCCTGCCGCCCTCGCGGGGGGTCCTAACTACTACCTTCTTGACAAACACCTCGTCGACGGCGACGGCGAGCCTGGTCCATGTCGCCCCTACGTCAACCGCTAGGTGGACTCTCCCCACCACTTGGAGGCTCCCTTCTAGCCTGCACTTTCCTGAACAGTATGGGGGCTTCGACTATGTTGTACCTCTCCACACTGCCCACCCTGAAGTCGCGTGGGGATACCAGCTTGAAGCCGAAGCTCTCGGATATCACTGTCGAAGCCCTCGGCGTTACGGGTGAAAGCATGACGGTCACGGCTCTTATGCCCTCTAGGAGGCTGTAGAGCTCCTTGCTCGGGTCGCTCTTCTCCCAGGGCTTGACCTCGTTTATGTAGGTGTTCAGGGCTTTACCAAGCTCCTGGACTTCCGAGAGCGCTTTGGACACCTCGAGGGACTCCATGTCTTCAATGTACCTGCCCAGGGCTGTCTCGATGCTCTCCTCGATCTTCTTGTCCACGTCCCTCCTGTACACCTTCCCCTTCACCTTCTTGGTCGCTAGGACCCCCACCCTCCTCACGAGGTTGCCGTAGGTGTCGGCCAGCTCAGAGTTGTATATAGAGTCCATTAGGTCTATCGTGACCTCCACGTCCTTGTCTAAGTTGAACAACTTCATCAGCACGTACCTAGCGCCGTCGCTCCCGTTGTACCTCTCCACGAGGAACTCGATGGGGATCACGTTTCCAGCGCTCTTCCCGATCTTTAGGCCTCTGTTTATCAGGAAGGAGTGTACGATCAGCCTCCTGGGAGGGGGTATGTCGAGGGCTTTCAGGAGGGAGAACCACACCACTGTGTGGAACCACAGTATGTCCTTCCCTATGACGTGGTGCGCCCACGGCCAGTACTCCTGGAACCGGGCCTCGTCTGTCATGTATCCTATCCCGCTGACGTAGTTGAGCAGAGCGTCGAACCACACGTAGATGGTGTAGTCCGGGTCGAAGGGAACGGGTATGCCCCACGCGACCCTGTCTTTCGGCCTGGCCACGGAGACGTCCCTCAGGCCCTCGGCCTGGATGCGGTTCAATACCTCCTTGGCGTAGGATGGCGGATAGACGATGTCGGTCTCGGACAGTATCTTAGTAACGTAGTCCTTGAACTCGCTCAGCTTGAAGTAGTACGTCTCCTCCTCCAGCCACTCTAGGGGCTTGTTGTGTATTGGGCAGTACGGCTTGTCGTCGACCAATACGTACTCGCCGGGCGAGTAGTACCTCTCGCAGTCCACGCAGTACCAGCCGGCGTACTTGGCCTTGTAGATCAACCCCTTCTCGTGGAGCCTCTTGAAAGCCTCCGACACGACCTTTTCGTGGTAGCTGTCCGTTGTCCTTATGAAGTGGTCGTAGCTTATGTTGAGCATGACCCAGTACTGCCTGTAGACGCCGGCCATCTTGTCCACGAACTCCTTCGGGGTAATACCCTCCTTCTCGGCCGCTCTCTGTATTTTGAGGCCGTGCTCGTCGTTGCCCGTCAAGAAGAAGACTTTCCTACCCACCAACCTGTTGTACCTGGCGAGGACGTCCGCGTAAACGGTAGTGTAGGCGTGCCCTATGTGAGGGGGGGCGTTAGGGTAGTATATCGGCGTGGTGATGTAAAATCTCTCCATCTACTCCACCGTTGCCTTGTAATCGATGTTTGGGATAGATATCGACGAAATTAGCTTTTTAACTGATACTCTAGGCTCTTAATGAACTTGTCGGCCCTCCTGTTCACGTACCACACGAAGTACCTGAGTATGAGGCGCAGAGGCGCGTGGACGGGCGAGGAGAGGTAGTACTTGTTCATGATCTCCCTCGCCCAATACGTCGTGTGCTTCAAGGTCTTGTAGAGCACCTCTATGTGCTCCCTCTTTACGTGGTCTTTCAAGAACCACTCGCCCTTCTTGAGGGCGCCCATCGGTACGAAGAACATGGGGACTATGATGCTCCTGTAGGGCCTCAGCCTGTCCAGCAGCTCGGAGGTCTTGACGACGTCGTCGGGCGTCTCCTCCGGGAGCCCCAGTATTATGGTCGCGGCAGGGATTATGTTGTTCTCGTGCATTATGCGGAACGCGTCCTCGACTATATCGGGCCACATCTCCGGCGGGTACGGGGCAGACTTGCCTATCATTATCTTCTTGGCCAAATTGACGCTCCCGGTCTCGATCCCCACTTCAACCCCGAGGAACTTTCTGCCATTGGTCAGCACGTAATCGTTCATGAGCCTTGAGATCAAACGGTGTTCTTCCTCGGCGTACTTTATAGCCGCCAGGCTAGCGTGAGACCAGGCGAAGCTGCCGTCACCCACTTTCTCGAGCACCGCCTTGTGGAGCTTGATAAGGGGCTCCGGCCTCGGCTTAACGCCGTCTGCTTGGTAGAGTAGGACGTCCTCGCTGTGGAGTATAACGCCCTTCACGCCGTTCCTGATATTGACCTCGACCTCGGCCAGGATCTTGTCCAGTGGGATGAACCTCAGGGGCCTCAGGGTGACGCTACAGAACTTGCACCCTCGCGGGCAGCCCCTCATTATCTCGACGAGGCCGTTCACGCTGGGGGCCTTAATGACAGGGATCTCGTCGAGGCTGGGGGAGTCGGACGGACCCACGTAGACGTACTCCGGCAGCTCCTCGTTGTTAAGCGCCTTCTCGACCAGCTTTACCACAACCCTCTCCCCCTCCCCGTCAACCACCGTGTCGACGCCCCACTTCTTCCAAAGCTCGAGCTCCCAGAGCCATTGCCAGGCGGCGGGCCCGCCCACGATGAACTTGACCCCCTTCTCTTTAGCCCTCCTCACGGGCGGGCTCTCCATGAGCCGCTTAAAACTCCTCCTGTTCACCGGCTCTAAGCCTGTGATACTCCACCACTCGCTGCTTGGGGGCCCATAAGCGAAGTAGTCGTGGTGGCTGAACATGAGGACCTTCATAGAGTCGAGGTGCTTCCCCAGGTGGTCGGGGTCGATAATGGCGGCTTTGAACCCGGCTTCGACGAGTTTGGCCTCAATCTTCCTCATCCCGTACGGTGCCTCTAGGGGCTTGCCCTCCTCGTCGACTTTAGGTCTTGGCGCCGTTATCCAGAGCCACACTTTCTCCGGCAGAGCTATCGGAGGGCCGGTCGCCACGAATCCCAGGAACTCTTTACCGTGGTGGTTGGTCATCATAGTTCTGTCTGTTGTGAGGACCACGTCGTAGCCCACTAGACCACCTCTACCTCGGCGTTGTAGAAGCCCTTCAGTAGGTTAGCGCACTTTTCGCTGGCCACTATAATAGGTACCTTTCCGCCAGTTATAAGCGTGCCGAGGTTCTTTAAAGCGTCCTCACAGCTCTCGACCCTCACCCTCTTGATCGATAGCGTTAGAGAGATGTTGCTCGAAATCATGTCGCGGTAACGCTCGTAGAACTTAACGTGGTCGAGCTTGGTCAAGAAGACCAAGTTGAACCTCCTGTTCTTCTTGGCGATCGCGATCCTCGAGAGCGCGCTGTAGATCTCGATGGGCGTGACGTCTTCGTTGTCGACGTCTAGGACTACCACGTCTAAAGCCCCCTCAAACAAACCCTTAGACAAAACTCATCCTCCTGGGTGAACGCGAGGCTTGTTTTTACCCTATATATCCTAGACAATTAATAAGAGTTTCAACGTGGTGTATATGAAGGCGTACGTATCGATAGACCTAGAGGGGTTGCCCGGCATCGCCTCAACTACTATGACTAGCCCCGAGAAGACGCAGTTCTCGACGGCTGTCAAGGTCATGACCAGGATATCCGAGTTCGTCTCCAAGAGACTACTCGAGCTGGGTTTCAGCGAGGTGTACTTGGCAGATAGCCACGGGCTAATGACGAACATAGACTATGCTTCGGTCCCCGACGGCGTCTACCTCGTACAGGGCTACCCGAGACCATACTCGATGTTGACAATGCTAGACGGGAGCTTTAGCGCGGCCTTGTTCATAGGATACCACTCAGCGGCCGGGACCACGAAGGGCTTCCTAGACCACACGATGAGTGGAAGGGTATTCTACGAGGTGTACGTTAACGGGGTAAAGGCCAGCGAGTTTTTGATAAACTCCCTCTACGCGAGGGAGAAGGGCGTCCCGGTCATCCTAGTGGCGGGGGACGCTCACTTGAGGAGCGAAGTAGAGACCCTTTCCACGAACATCGTCTTCGTCGAGCTGAAGAAGGGGCTCTCCCGGTACGCAGCGGTCTACCCGTCGCTGAATAGAGTACTAGACGAGCTAGACAAGGGACTAAGGACGGCCGTTGACAGGTTGAAGAGCAAGCACGAGTTCAAGATACACCTCCAGCCACCCTACACTCTCGCGGTGAAGTTCAGGGACAACCTAGTGGCCGATGTAGCCGAGATGACGGGGGCAGAGAGAGTGGACGCATACACGATCAAGAAGACGTTCGGGACCGCTTCGGAGATGCTGGGGTTCATCGAAGTACTGGCGTACCTCGGTCTTGGAGTGGAGTACTTAAAGAGCTCGATCAAGTGAGCCGAGTTCCCGGTCTAGCCCCAATTTTTTACCCAGCTCTCCCAGTCTCTCTATCACACTAGACCTCAGGGCTGAGAACTCTTCGTGGCTCTTTGATTCGTAGGCAAGAGAGCGGAGTTGCGAGAGGAGCGCGCTCACCCCCCTGAAGACCCTGGTAGACACCTCTTTATCGGACTCCACGGCTTCAAGCGCCTTGTCCAGCACCTTGTTTAAGAGCTCGCTCATCCGGGCGAGCAGAGTCCTGTGGGCGAAGAGACTCTTCGGGGGGTAAGAGAGGGCGACCGAATTCAGCATCTCGACGAAGACCTCCAGGCAGCACACGTGGCAGCCCTCGGGCTCAACGACCGAGATCACCTGTGCGACTCTATCGAGTCCTAGAGTTGTCAAGGGCCCGTTGGCAACAAGCCTGACCAGCTCGGCAGCCCTCGCTTCCTCGGCGTTCGACAGCTCGCAGGCCCTCTTCAACAGGTCTGACGCTATGTTTGTCGCCTCATCGCCCAATCCCAGGAACGGCATTAGCTCTACCAACGACACATACCCGTAGACGTCGTTGAGCTTCCCCTCTCTAAAACTGTCGATTATCACCTCGCTCTTGACACTCGCCTCGACCCAGTCGAGGAGGTCTGGGTCGACAGCGCTGGCGAGCAGCTCCAGGAAGATGAACGGGTCTAGGTTTGACTTGAGAGCTCTTAGGAGCTCGAGGCCTCGAGCCGTATCGTTCAGTAGGAGGTATCTGAGGGCTCTACCGGCCTCTACGATGTCGCAGCCCCCAGCCCTGCACTCGAGGGCGAGCTGCCACGGGTTCTCTCGGGCCTTCTCGAGTAGGTTGCTCATCTAGGCACCTCTCTTCAAGCTTTGATTTCGAGTCTATTTATCGCTATCGAGGGTGCCGTAGCCCCCCGTAGCTTGTTCACGTTCAATACGACAGAGCCCTTCTTAGACCTGGCGACTACTCTTGTGAACAGGCTCGTTGTAAACACTACGTTTGCCAGCACTATGCTCGCGTAGAACTTCGAGTAGAGCGTGTTCGTGTTAAGAGGCGAGTCGTCGTGGTCGATGTAGCCGCACACAATGTTGCCACGGCACACGTTGAAGGTCTGCCACGCGTTGAAAGCCTTTCTGTCTGCCGTGAGGAGGAGTACGACCTTCTGTTGTAGGTTAGACGACTCAACGGCAACCGAGGCCTCGCAAGGCTGGGATATAGCTGGTAGGGTCTTCGCTTTGTAGTGGTACTTGATCTCCTGCAGAACTCTGTTTGCCATGAGAGCCATTATATAAGAGAACCTCTCCACAAGCGTCTCGGAGGTCGAGGATGTGGCGGCTATCTTCCCGTTCACCTCCGCCTCTGCGCATATGGGGACGTACACCTCTACGTTGGGTATGGGGCTCCACGGGTTGCCGTTCCTAATGCTCGCCTTGAGCAAGCTCATGTGGAGGCCCTGGTAGAACATGTTGGTGTCCGGTAGGATGGCCACGTTCCCGTATTCCTCCCTGAGGTGTCTGATAAACGCGTGGAGTTTAGTCCTCTTGTAGCTCTCTAGACCGAGCTCCTGGCTCATGATGTTAGAAACCACTAAGTCGGCTGAGCCTGTTAGCCTCTGCAGCTGCTTGAGGATCCTCTCAATAGACCTTGCCTCCCCCTCCTCCCTGACCTTCTTGGACACAACGTCGTAGATGGTTCTCCAGGAGTTGTAAAGGAGCTTCGAGGTCTCCTCGTCTGGGCCGACCGACGTCTCTACGCTGACCAGCCTCTTCCTCTCGTTTTCTATCTCGTCCTGTACGTAGAACTCTACGACGTCTGGGTCTCTCTCGGGGCTCTCCTTCTTGTGCCCGTCGAAGACCTCTACTATCCTCCTGTCTGAGAGCGAGTTTATCAACTTGGATATCGCGATGTATATCCCCCTAGTACCCTTCCACTCTACGATTTTCGGCGGGTCTGTAATCACTTCCACTCCTTTCCAGTCCGCCCTGTTAGACCCGTAGACGTGGACTTTGTGGAGCCACCTGGGGTTCCCCGGGTAAGCCGGCACACCCTGGAGCGGGATCGTGGTCACCACGGTTAGGTAGGTCGATCCGTTGTCTAGTTGGAGGTCTTTCAGAGCGTAGTAAGTAGCGGAGGCTAGCTCGCCGGTCGTCATAGTTAGGTCGATAACCACTTTCTCCTTGTTGTGCGAGCGCACGATATCGAGGACGTTCCTGATGAGGAAGGAGTTCTCGAAGATGTCGTCCTTCAACAAAGACCTCTGGAACTTGTAGTCCCCTATGTACTTTATGTTTATCTCCTTCTGTATGTGCTGGAGGCTCTCCTCTACTATGTTCGCTACCTCCCACCTCGTCAAGAAGATAAACCCGTCTACCCCTAGCTCCTCGGCGAGCCGGCCTGTGACCGTGGCCGCGTTCCAGGGTATAAAGTTAACGGGCACTATGGCGGGAAAGCTGACGTTCTTAACAAAACTGCTAATACCCTCTAAGACGTTGTCCAAGTAAAAACCACCACTACGCTATCGAGCCATTTTCCCTTAATGGTTTGAGAGTCTTAAAAACAGTCTCTGGATCAAACGGGCTCGGAGTAGGCCTCTAGCTTGCTCAGCAGAGACTCGTCTATGTCCAGACCCAGGCTTGAGTTGTAGTTGACCCTCAGCTCCTCGGCTACGACCCTCTTAACCACCTCTACGTAGATGAGGGTCAGCTTGTCCTCCGCCGTCAACTCTCCTTTACTGTTGATCTCGGCCTCCTTCTCGATGGCGTCCTCCAGGAGCCTAAGGTAGTAGAGGTCCATCTGCCTGAGTAGCTCCCTCCACCTCTCCAACAGGTAAATCTTGGCCAGGCTAATCAACGCATAGCACCATGCTTGAATCCACGCTGGACTCTTTTAAAGCGGCTTGAAGTAGGATTAACAGAATAATATCCCGATATTAATCGGGTTCCCGATATAAAGGCGGATTAACGGGACATGATTTACGGTGTCGTGGTGAGGCACGTAACCATATCCGTGACCCTATCGCCCACGAGGGACCTAGGGCGGCTGGTGATCACGCTCAAATCGATCGTTGAGGTGCTGGTAGCCAGAGGGTATAGCGTTGACCTGGTCTACTTCTACAGTGACGGCGAGGACGTACTCATGGTGAATGGCGTGGCTCTCAAGCCCGGCGGCGAGATCGAGGAGGAGGTTGTAGGCGTCATAACAAACTATTTAGTCACGGAGACGGTATACAGTAGGTGGTGGCCCAGAGAAAAGGTGGCTTCATGAGTTTTACGGGGTCTCACCCTCTTCTAGGCGTCCTCGTCTCGCTCCTTTCCGTGTTACAGCTGCAACCGGTTACCACAAGCGGTTCTCCCGTAACGCTGGCCTCTTGCCAGTTAAACACGCTAGGTGAGAGCTACTTGGCATACGTCGACCTGGACATCGACTTTTTCGGAGACTACGGCGTACTGGCCATGTTCTTCACAGAGAAGGGCGTAGAAGCCTACGGGGTAATCTTGATGAAACCCCCGGGGGAGGGTATTGAGGCCTACGCAATGGCCGGTGACCAGAACAACTGGTACTACTTAAGCACACTCAGCGGTAGCAGGCTCAACGTTACACTAGTTCTGGACCTGAACTACAGGCTGCTCAAGGTGGTCTTCATCAACGCGTCGAGGTACTTCGACGTCAAGACGATCATCACCCCGAGGAGCTTCGTCGTCTTAGCCTCGAACGTGACGGGGGCGAAGAGTCCGCCACCCGCTGTGTCTCTCGAGGGCTACGTGGTCTACGCCTCTAACACCTCGCTCCTGAACGTCCTAGACCCCCTACACCCGACAGTACAGAACTTTACGACGCTCTGCGGGAGCCTGACGCCGGTGTTCACAAGATCGGAGACGCCGCCCGCGGAGGAGACGACCACGACGACAACCTACGTCCCGCCCGAGGGGCAGTTCAGGTGGACAGTCCTCTTGGTCCTCGCTTTACTCGTAGTCGCTATCGCCCTCTCCATCCGACTAGTGGCGGGCGAACGTGGATCCCCCGGTCCGTGAAGTCATCACATCTCAGGTAGGAGGGCTCCGGTCATCTCCACTCTTAAGTTGAAAAATATTCGGTTCTATAAACATTGGTATGCCGAGGGGTGTCGTCTTTACGGCCTTGAAGATCGGCGTCTACCTCCCCGAGGACATAGCCGAGAAGCTGATCAAGGTGAGGGACGAAAAAGGCCTAAGCCTCAGCAGGATCGTACAGCTCGCCCTCTACAACTACCTGGCCGAAGAGGAGTTCCTGAGGAGCGACAACGTCACAGCGGTTATAGGGCTCGTCTACGACCACGGCATGGACCGTGCCGACGTCGAGTTGACAGACATACAGCACCACTACCTAGGCCTGGTAATCTCTGCCACCCACATCCACCTTGATGAGAGGAACTGCCTTCTCGCCATATTCGTCCGGGGGAGAGGCACGGAGGTGGCCAAGCTCTTCGAGGAGTTGAGGAAGGTTAAGGGTGTTAAAAGCGCTAAGCTAATGACTTTACTCGCGTGACCTACCCCTGCTCTCGTGACAGCTTCTTCACGAACTCGGTTATCCTCTCGACTGTTTCGTCGTGTAGTAAGTGCTCGATTTTACACGCGTCTATCTCGGCTATGTCCCGGGGCACCCCGATGTACGTCAGGAACTCTGTTAACACCTGGTGTCTCTCGTATATCTTCTTGGCTACCTCTAGCCCCTTCTCCGTCAGCTTTATCTCGCCGCCCTTCTTGTAAGTGATGTAACCCTGCTCAGCGAGCCTCCTGAGAAACTCCACAACACTACTAGGCGACACGCAGAGCCTTCTAGCGAGTTCCCTGACTCTCGGCTTACCTTTTAGAGACAGTATGTATATTGCCTCTAGGTAGTCCTCGGCACGCGCGGTCGGGCTGTTCGCAGGCCTACTTCTTTCCACTAGTATCCCCCCTCTTGATCTTCCTCTCCGCTCTAGCTAATACCTTCGAGGCCTGCTCTGGGGGCACGTATCCGGGTATTATCTCGACGGGTTCAGCACCGTATTTGTCGTAGTCCTCCATCTTGTTTATCGTGACGTAGGGTACGGCCTGGACACCGTACAGGTCGGCCTCGTAGGGTAGCTCGATAGCCTCTATCGTCTCCACCCATATCTGCTTGTTTACCAGGGCCATTTGGTTGAAGTAGTCGACGACGATCGGGCAGTACGGGCACTCGGGAGTGACGAAGATCTTTACGTGGAGCGGGGTGTCAATACTCTCCACTACCTCCTTCACTTTGCTGGACAGCTTCACCTCACCCGTCGCGATGTACTGGTGTACGTATATGAAAGGTGCGAACTCCTGCCCGCTCGGTAGCCCGTAGTACCTGATATTAAGCCCGCTAGACCCGTAGATAAAGGCTGGCAGGTATCTTGGTCTCAGGTCCTTCGCGTTCTGCTTCTCGACGACCTCGAAGCTGAGCGCCCCGCCGCTGATCTTGGACAGCTCTGTCGCTAGCATCCACGCCTCGCCACAAGTCGGGCACTCCTCTACCACCGCTGGTTTTAGGCTGAAGTAGGCATGGTGATGGTGATGGTGATGATGGTGGTGATGTTCGTGTTCATGCTCATGTTCGTGAGTATGCTCCATAGCCTCCTTCAATGATAGCACTACCAAGTAGTCCTTGACGGGCCTGCTGAACGTCTTGAATATCTCTTTCAGAGCCTGCTCTGTCTCCTCGTCGAATAATTGGGAAGGCATAAGCAACACCGTTCTGCCTACCTAACATAGACGATAAAATTGCTTTATATATTTAGGCGTCAAAACAATAGAGATCACGGCGTGATGGACGATTTGAGCAAGGACGAGACCTTAACTGCCAAGATCCTCAGGTTCGTGATGGAGAACCCGGGTGTATCGGTCAAAGACGTAGCCGGCTACCTCGCTATCTCCCCTAACCTCGCTAGGAACATACTCCAGAGGTTGAGAGACAAGGGTCTCGTGCGAAAGGAGGGGAGGGGCTTCTACATTACTCAGAGAGGGGAGTGGTTACTGTCGAGGACGAAAACCAGTAGAGTCGAGGAGGTGGGGAGGGAGCAAGTCGTGGAACCTCCAGCTGAAGCACGGGTACCAGAGACGAGCGTTACAGAGACGCCTAGCGAGGAGAAGTGGAGACTACTCGAGGAGAGGATCAGGAACCTCGAGGAGAGGTTGAGGAGGGTCGAGGAGATCGTGGCGAAGTTTGCCAAGGCTAGTGAGCAGAGCGGAGCACCCGAACCTCCTAGAGGCGAAGCGGAGCGGGGTAAACAGTTGCCGAGGCCGCCGAAGCCTGTGATGAGCGTTCAGGAGGCCCTAGCCCAGTACCCGGGCATGCTGGAGCAGTGGAGGATCGAAGGAGCTGTGGTCCAGGTAGGGAACCTTGTCGTTGATAGGAGGTTCCTGGCCGAGTTCTCTAAGAAGTTCCCCCTGTCGGTGGAGGATGTTGAGAGGCTAGACCCCGTAGAGAGAGCGCTTTTCGAGGAGCTTAGACGAGAAGCCCTAGTAATACTCCACGGTGGGAGGGAGTACAGGCTGGTGAAGAACTTGGGCTAGAAGTCTACTTCTTGTCGCTGAGCGTCTTCTTGGCGTGCTCCTTCAAGTTTGGGCTGAGGTCTTTTAAACCCTCGGTCAGTACGTCCTTTTTCCCCGGTTTCCTCGGCTTGTAGACGCTCATGTTCTACCATGTCTTGGTTTACTTAGACCCCTTTATCAACTTGACAACCCTAGCCTTCAGACCACGGACTTTGGCAGGGTCGTACTGGAGGAGAGGGTCGTCGCTCAGCTCCACTATGTCTGCGTAGCAACCTGGCAGCAGGCAGCCCAGCCTCGGGTCCCCTAGGGCGAGACCGGCGTCTACCGTGTAGTGTGCGAGCGCCTCGGCTACGGTGACCGCGTTCCTGAGAGTCGCGCGGGCGTAGTCCACGCCATCATACAGGCCTCTCGTGACGGCGGCGTAGACCGTCTCGAACGGGTCTACTGGTTCCACAGGGGCGTCTGTCGAGTACGCTGTGACCGCGACGCTCTCCAGCTCTTTGAACCTGTAGACCCACCAGACCCTTCCCCACCCCACTCTCTGCGTAATCCACTTATCGGCGATCACAAAGTGGGGTTGCACTACGAGTACCGGCCCGAGCTCCCCGAGGAGTCTGAGTTGGTCGTCCCTCACCAGGGAGACGTGCTCCAACCTTAGACGGAGGCTCCTCACCCTCCTCGCGGCCCTCAGTGCCACCTCTAAAGCGGCGTCTCCGATCACGTGAACCGCGACCTGGAGACTCCTACGGCTCGCCTCGGCGAAGACCTTTTCGAGCTCCTCCTCGCTGTAGTTCAAGAAGCCCCGTCTCCCTGGTTCGTCGGAGTAGTCGTCGGATAAGTAGGCTGTTCGCGGCCCTAGCGCACCGTCTAGGATCACCTTTAAACCGTTGACCCTGAACTTGCTCGAGCTGTTCTTCCAAGTCTCGTTCACCAATTTCTCGACGTAGTCAAAGTCGAAGTCTGGCCCCCCAGTGTACATCACGTAGCCGTAGACCCTTATAGGGAGTTTACCCTCCTCGTCGAGCCTCTTAAGCGCCTCGACCTCTCTACGAGAGAGGCCTGCTGCCCCGACCGCCGTCACACCTTTAGACTCGAACTCTCTCAGGCCAAGTAGCAGGGCTTCTTCGAGCTCTGGCTCTCGCATCGACGACCTGATGTGTGTCAGGAGTCTCCACAGGTCTTCTTCGTAGATCCAGCCCTTCTCTAGGTCTCCAAACTTGATCTGTCCCAGCACTTCTCTAGCAAGCTCTAACCCCATACTGTTCAGGGATGCCATGTGGCCCGATATGTGCTGTAGCAAGACTGGTTTGTCGCGGACGTAGGTGTCTATCTCCCAGTAGTACGGCATTCTACCCTCCCTGAGGCTGGAGGGGTCTAACCTCGGGGGTATCACCCAGCCAGCGATGGCTCTGCTTTCCCCGAGTCTCTCCAAAACGTCCTTAATGCTCGAGGCCTCCATCTTACCTCCGAGAACCAGGTTATAGCCCAGCGAGTCCGGGTGTGCGTGGGCATCCACGAAGCCGGGGGCTAAAACGTACTCGGAATCCACCTCGGTGTATTCCGACCCCGCTAGTGCCCTCTTCACATCCTCGTACTTGCCTACGGCTACAACCTCATCCCCGTGCACGACGATAGACTCGGCCACTACTAGGGGCCTGTAGTTCGCTATAACCCTCCTTTTACTCCTGACGAGCACTAGAGGCAAGAGGCTGGCACCTGAAATGAGAGAACGGGGGGAGGGAGAAAAATCTGAGCCCGCCTTAAATGAGGTAGTTGTACACGCCCTTGCCCTTGAAGTTGAATATGACGGTCTTCGTGGTCATGACGTACTCTACGCTATAGCCGATGCCCTCCCTACCAATACCGCTACTCTTCCTACCACCGAACGGGTAGTAGCCGATACCGTGCCTCGGCATGTCGTTGACGTACACGGCGCCTACCTCGAGGTACCTGATGACTTTCCTGATTCGGTCTAGGTCTTTCCCGAAGACGGCGGCGTCTAGTCCGTACTCCCTCCCGTTGGCGATCTTTATAGCCTCGTCGAGGTCTTTGAACGGTGTTATCAGGGCTACGGGTGCGAAGACCTCCTCCTTGTAGAGCCTCGTCTCAACGAGTTGTTCGTGGGAGGCGATCTCAATTAGTGTAGGCTCAACGTAATTTCCGCCTAAGTGCCTCCCCCCGTAGAGTAAGACACCGCCCTTCGCTAGGGCGTCTTCAACCGCGCTCATCATGTTCTCGACGGCATCCCTGCTTATCAATGGGCCCATAACAGTCGTGGGGTCGCGTGGGTCGCCCACTTTCACCTTCTTGAGCTCCTCGACAAGTCTCTTCTTGAACTCCTCGTACACTTTTTCTTCTACCAGTATAAGCTTGATGGCGTCGCACCTCTGGCCTGCGTAGCTGTAAATGCCGGCTGCCACAGCTCTCGCAGCCTGATCTAGGTCTGCGTCCGCGAGGACTATAGCGGGGTCGCCTCCGCCCAGCTCCATGATGTACTGCTTCACACCTCCCACAGCGAGGACGTGCCTACCCGTAGACGAGCTCCCGGTAAGGCTGACCACGGAGATCCTCCTGTCAGCGACGAGCGGGTCTGCCTCCTTGCCCGGTAGCGTCAGTACGGCGAAGGAGTCCCTCGGGAAGCCCGACTCCTCTACCACCTTGGCGAACATCAAGACGGGTAGAGGGTCTGCGCTAGGCGGCTTTATGATGACCGCGTTACCGCTGATAGCGCTGTAGACGAACTTGGTAACGGAGTCGAACAGCGGGTAGTTGAAGGGGACCACAGCGAGGACTACGCCGAAGGGCTCCTTCCTCACTATGGCCTCGGTCTCCAGTGTAGACTGGTCCCAGTCGCCAGCTATGTACTCGCCGGGCACCTTCCTGGCGTCAAGCGTTGAGTCCCTCAACCTGCTAATACTGGCGTTCAGCTCCCCCTTTGCCTGGGCATAGGTCTTGCCGGTGTTCAAGACGAGAGCCTGAACGAAGTCCTCGGAGTACTTCTCTAAGAGGTCGGCTATCCTAAACATGAGGGAGACGCGCTTGTAACCCGGGGTGTTCCTGATACTCCACCTCCCCTGCTCGTAGACCCTGCCCACTACCTTATCGACGTCCTTGTAGGTCAGTCTAGGTACGTAGCCTATGACCGTGTCGTCTATTGGAGAGTAGACTGGGGTCCATTCCGAGGACTCGACCCACTCGCCGGCGGCGTAGGCCTTGAAGTAGGGCCTGCCCTCTCTCGTGTAGTGAATGCCTTCGAAGAACTTCGATAGCCTGAGCTCGACCATCCAACCCCCTCCTTGGGAGTTTATACGCTTTTTTAAATTATAAAACTAGTTTAAGAAATGGAGTAAAAGAGGGATTTAAACGAACGATTAAATTCAGAACTCTGACCCGTAGTACTTTCTCGCGGCCGCGAAGAACTCTTCTTCGGCGGGGTTGATTAAGGGGACTTCGCCCGCGGTTTTCTTGACTATGTCGGGGTCTTTCAGGCCGTGCCCGGTGACTAACACGACCACCGTCTCGTCCTTGTCGACCTGTCTGTTCTCAATCGCCTTGATCAGGCCTGCTAAGCCTGCCGCTCCGCTGGGCTCGGCGAAGACCCCTTCAAGGCTGGCAAGCAGCTTCATCGCCTCCACGATCTCGTCGTCTTTCACCACGACACCGTAACCGTTAGTCTTGTAAAGCGCTCTGAGGCCGGCGTCTCCATCCCACGGGAACGTGTCTTCTAACCCTGTAGCAATCGTCTCCGGCGGCTTCTCCCACGGCCTTATCTTGTCGGGGTCGGCCCTCTCCATCCACGCCCTAACGAACGGGTAGTTGCCCTCCGGCTGAACGGCCACTAGCTTCGGGTACCCGGTTATCCAGCCGACCTGGTTCCAGTCCCTGAAGCCGTTGAAGACGCCTGTGAGGAGGCTCGCGGCACCCGTGGGAACGAATACCTGGTCTGGTAGTCTCCAGCCCAACTGCTCGACGATCTCCATGGAGATGGTCTTCGGGCCTTCTATCTGGTAGGGGTTGAAGACCCCGAAGCTTGGGCTGGGATAGAAGCCGTACCTCTCGCTGAGTACTCTCATCATTTTAACGGTGGGGTCCTCTGCCTCGGTCCACTTTACCTTGAAGACCTTGGCCCCGTAGTATAGGAGCTGGGCTATCTTGCCGAAGCCGGCGAAGTCGGGCACGAACGCGTAGACTTCGATGCCCGCCTTAGCGCCGTAGGCGGCCAGTGAAGCAGCGGCGTTACCGCTGCTCGCAATAACCGCTCTCTTGAACCCGAAGTACTTTGCCATCGAGACCGAGACGCTCATTGCCCTATCCTTGAAGCTACCGGTCGGGTTCCTGGTCTCGTCCTTCAAGTAGAGGTTCTTCAGGCCGAGCTTCTCGCCGAGCCTCTTCGCCTTCAGTAGGGGGGTACCGCCTTCACCGAGCGTGACTATATACTCCTCGCTGGGGACCGGCAGGAACTCCTTGTACCTCCACATGTAGAAAGGCCTCTTGGCCAGCTCCTCCCTGCTTACACTGGAGGCGATCGCCTCGTAGTCGTAGTAGATGTCGAGCCTCCCCAAGTCCTTGTTGACGCACGTGACGGGCTTCTCCTCCAGCTTGTATACCCTCCCACACTTACTGCACTTCAGATGTGTGACGAACATAACGCTCACCAACCCATTTCACAATGTGGTCGAACGCTTAATTAATTAACCTTGGAGGACTCGAGGGAGGAACTAGTTCCCCGTAAAATTGATGGGCCGCGAAGAGACCGCCAACTTAGCCTCTCGCTCTCATCCGTTTCTTAAGCAAGCGTTCAAAGGGTCGAGTCCCATGCCCTGGAGGTTCGCCTCCCTAGTGCGCGATCCTGGAGGCCAGGTACTCAACGTGGTCCAACATCCTCTCGACGTGCCTGAGTATCAGCAGCCTGGCCACCTCTTCCTTGGAAAACACCCCCTTCGCTGCCGCTGCCTTAAGCGCTGTGAGGTACCTCTCGTCGCTCTCTTTCTCGAGTTCGAGGAGCCTGTCCACGTTAATGGTGTCGGTCTCGCCTCTCAGTAGTTTGTTCACGAAGGCTTTCAGCTCCTTCACGGCCTCGGATAGCGACTCGTATACGTCCCTCCCAACGTCAACCTTTCCAAAGATCTTCACAACTCTGGCGATCTCCCACGAGTACCTGGAGATCCTGTACAGGTCGTAGGCGGCGTCGAGGAGGACGGTGTAGTACCAGAGCAGCCTCCCCACAGGCCTATACCTCGCGATCGACTCGAACACGTACGTGTAAAGTTCACGTCTCAGCATCTGCTGTCTCAGAGTCGATTGGTACAGCTCTATGTAGTCGCCGTCGGTTATCGACCCGGCCTTGAGGGAAGACATGATTATGTCGAGGGACTTAAAGGTCTCCTCGGAGATCGACTCGACGATCTTTGTTACAGT
>NZ_JBMFLY010000020.1:0-18779 GCF_049970955.1 Thermogladius sp.
CACCCCGCCTCCGCCCAGCCCCGTTGTAGCCCTCTCAATGGCTGGCGCCACGCATACTACGCGCTATCTCGGCTAGCCTGGTCTTTATGAAGTCCAGGGCCTCGGCGAGCACTTGGTTGTTGTCGTACGAGCCTAGTATGGCCTGGAGCTCGTTTTTGGGCCTCTTCTTGAGCTCTCTCACCTCCTCCACCAGGGCGGGCATGGCCCTCACAATGTTGTCTACGATCGTTATGCTCGCCGCCCTCGCGGTCCTAGAGAGCGGGTTCAGGTCGACCGCGATGACGGTCTTACCCATCCGTCTAAGGGCCTCCGTCCTGTCCCCGTCCTCGAGGGGCACGAGTACGACGTCCGCGACGAGGATCCCCCTGGGGCTCACCCTCCTCCTCTCGCTGAACAGCTCCGGTATGGTCGCGGAGGCGTCCTCGCCGACCCCGAGCACCTCTCGTGCGCCAGCCTCCCTCAGGACGCCGGCGATAAGCTCCTCTCTCTCGCGTGTTCTGTAGAAGAGGTTCACCTCGATCTTCGCCGGGACCTCTTCCGCGAGCCTTACAACGTGCTCTGCGACGAGAGCGGCCGTGTTGCCGTTAACGGATATGACCGGGTGCTTCGCTAGGAGTAGCGCGGCGGCAGCGGCCCTTATCGCCTTACGGGCGAACTCCCTCGTCTCCTCCCCTATCAGGTAGTCGAAACACTCGCCCCGCCCATGGGCTATGAGGCCCTCTGGGACGACGTACCCCCTCTTAAAGCCTTCGACCAGCCTCTCCCTTATCAGCAGGCTCTCCCGCCTCGGGTGGCTCGGTGGAATGTACAAGCCCGACACCTTCGTCCGCCACCGTTGTCTCAAACGTGTTTAGCCCACGACCCTTTAATAAAGAGGCAAGGTCGTGGCTCCACTCCCTCTCAACCCAGACCACGAGGGCGCTCTTCTTCAAGTAGAACCCCGCCACCCCCCTAACGCCAGCGAGCAGGTCTTCCACCCTACTGTAGTCGAAAAGCCTCCTCGTGAAGGACCTCGACAGCTCGAAGAAGAGGGCGAGGTCGCGGGTCTCCAAGAGTCTCTCCACGGCTTTATCGACTAGTTCCCGGGCCCACGGGCCCATCCTGGAGAGAACAGCCGCCGTGGGCTCGGACCCCGGCAGCTCGGCGACTACAAGCGCGGGCTTGAGACCCCTCACAACCACGGCCTCCCCGACGCCCGGGGGTCCGGGCCTGGTCCTGACGACCAAGCCCCCGTGGAACTGGGCCATTACGTCCCCAAGACCCGTGCTGTGCTCTACCTCTGCTACGTGGGCGCTCCACGTCGACCTCTCGGAGACTCCTCTGCCCAGAGCAGCCGAGATCAGGGTGCTGAGGGAGAGCGACAGGGCGCTGGACAGGGCGAACCCCTTACCTAGGCCTACAGGCGACGACGCGGATACGCCTAAGTTGAAGCCCTCCAGCCCGCAGATCCTGCGGGCGTGGCCCTCCAGCGCCCTTACCCCGTTGACCTCAACCCAGCATCCACTACCAGAGGGCCTCGCGACTACCCAGAGGTCTAGGACGAGCCCGGCCCCTAAACTACCCGTGTGCAGGGCGTCGGGGCCTTTGACCGGGGCCCAGAAGCCGGAGACGTGGAGGGGTACGCGGGCGAAAACTCCCTCCTTGCTCAACGGCTTCTACACCAAGAACCTGGAGTAGAGGTCTGGGAGTAGCTGCCACCCGTGCTCGTAGACCCCCAGCCTCCCCCTGGCGCACTTCCTCTCCGTGAAGGCGTCCACGTCGTCTGGCGCGACGCCCTCCGCGTTGAAGACTACTGGAACCGGGTCGTCGGTGTGCGCCCTCACGCTAGGCGGGGTGGAGTGGTCGGCCGTCACTATCACGGCGAGCCTGCTCGGCCTGTTCTCGACCAGGAGGCTCACGTAGTACTTGTCTATCTCCTCGATCCTCCTCTTCTTCAGCTCGAAGTCCCCGTCGTGCCCGGGCTCGTCCGGCCCCTTGAGGTGGACGTACACGATCTCGTTGTTGCTGAGCGCCTTCATAGTTGCCTCGAACCTCTCCTCGTAGTCCCTTCTCGGGTCCCCGCTCGGGGGGTCGAGGACTACTGTCTCGGCGCCGAATATCCTGCCTATACCGACCTCGACGGGCATCTCGGCGAGGACTGCGAACCTGCACTTGTACTTCTCCGTCAGCGGTGTCGCTCTAGGTAGCGACCCTCCGGCGTCTCTGAGGAGGATCGCGTTGGCCGGGGGCAGGCCCCTCCTCCGCCTCTCCTCGTTCACCGGGTGTTTGTCTAGGACCTCGATGGCCTTCTCCACGAAGGCGTTCGCGAGCTCGGCGGCCGCCCTCGCCTCGGGCGTGTCCTCGAGGGGCTCTACCCTCGCTAAGTACGGCTTGAAGTCCTTCACTGCCACGCTTATCAGCCCCCTCCTCACGTAGGCGGGGTCGTTGTTGCTCACCATGGGGGAGAGCCTGCGGGAGCGGCTCCCGATTATCACCACTGCCCTGTGCCCGATCGTGGCCTTGACCCTCGCGTAGCCGTCGTGTATCCCCAGCTCCATGCCGTCTAGTTGCTCGGCAAGAACCTTAGCCTCCTCGCTCGAGAGGCTCCTGCCCACCCTCCTGTCTATTATCCGCCTGGTAGAGACCTCGATAGTGGCGAAGTTAGACCTGAAGGCGATCTCGTAGCCCTCCTTGAAGGACATGCCCGCGCCGATCGCCTCTATAGGCCCCCTCCCGGTGTACACCTCGTGGGGGTCGTAGCCCAGTAGCGATATCACCGCCTCGTCGCTCTCCGGCGCTACCCCCCTGCCAACTGTGTACATCAGGCCGCAGACCCCGTACTTCGCGAGCTTGTCTAGGTAGGGCTTGTGGGCCGCCTCAAGCGTTGTGACGGGGTCGCTCAACCTGTCCGAGGCCCCGTCGATGACGAGGTAGAGTAGCTTGTACTTCAAGCCCATTTAAACCCCCTGTTTAACTACTCGCCGTCTCGATTATAAGCGTCCGAGAAAAACGAGTGCTCCCTCCCGGGGAACAGGCCGGCCTTCACCTCCCGCACGTACTCGGACACAGCACTAAGAATGGCGCTCCTCAGGTCGGCGTACTTCTTGGCGAACGGGGGAATCGACTCCGATAGTCCCAGCACGTCGTGGAGGACCAGTATCTGCCCGTCGCACATCCAGCCGCTGCCGATGCATATGGTCGGCACCGACACCTGCTTTGTGATCTCAGCGGCTACGTCGGCGGCGGTGAACTCTATGACTATCGCGAAGACCCCGGCCTTCTCTAACTCCTTCGCGTCCTCGATGATCCTCTCTATCTCGGACGCCTTCACCCCCCTCCTCCTGTAGCCCCCGAGGACCAAGTACCTCTGGGGCGTCAGCCCGATGTGGCCCATGACAGGGATGCCGGCTCTGACCATGGCCTTTATGACGTCTGCCATCTCGGCTCCCCCCTCGATCTTGACGGCCTCGGCCCCCTTCTTGATCATCAGGCCAGCGTTGTAGACAGCGTCCTCGACGCTCGCCTCGTAGCTTAGGAAGGGCATGTCGCCCACTAGCAGCGCCCTCGGCTTAGCCCTCGCGGCGCTCTCCACGTGGAGCAGCATCATGTCCATCGACACCGGGAGCGTGGAGGGGAGGCCGTGCACGACCATGCCCACGCTGTCTCCCACGAGGATTATGTCGACCCCCGCCTGGTCCACGATCTTAGTCGTCGTGTAGTCGTAGGCTGTTATAGCGGCTATTTTCTCGGAGCCCTTCTTCTTCATGATGTCTCTAACTGTGACCTTCTTGCTCATGCCATCCCTCGATCATGTGTATTAGTAGTGTGATAACCTTGTTCACGCTTATATTCCAACCAGCGGACTCCAGGGTCCTCGCCACGAACCCGTTGATGTAGTCTACCTCGGTCCTCCTCCCCCTCATCAAGTCCTGCGCCATACTCGAGTAGTTCTCCCCCGTCGCCCTCGCCCCGTTGAGGACGTGCCTGAGTAGCTTCTCCTTGTCGAGCGAGACGCCGTGGAGCCTCGCCGCCTCTACGACCTCGCCCAGTATCATCTCTACTAGGGGCCTCGCCTCCTCCAGCAACACAACCTTGTTCTTGGCGCGGGCGATCGCCGTCAGGGGGTTCACGACGCTGTTCAAGCCTAGCTTGAGCCACCTGTAGAAGTCTATGTCGTCCACCACCTTGACGTCGCAGCCGCCTCTCCTGAGGGACTCGGCCAGCTCGACGAGGCCCCCGCACCCCCCTCTCCTCGACCCGACGACAACGGAGTTGCCTCCCGTGTGCTTCACGTAGTCGTCTCTAACCCTCTCAGCCCCGAAGTAGACAACGCCGGCCGCTACGCACTTGTCGGGGAAGGCCTCCTCGGCCAGCTCGAGACTCCCGAACCCGTTCTGCACCATTAGGATCGAGCGGGCCGACCTCGAGACCGCCCTCATCAAGTCCAGCGTGGAGGGGACGTCGACGGCCTTAACTGCGTTTATAACGTAGCCGCACTCCACCCCGGTCTCGGTGTAGAGGAGGGGCCTTACGCGGACTAGGCTCGTGCCACCCCCGAACTCTACGAGTATCCCGCCTGTCCTCTCGACCGCCTTCACGGACTCGCTCCTCCTGTAGAAGACGGCGATCTCCTGCCCCGGGTCCCCCCTCGACAGGTAGAAGGCTAGAACGGACCCTACAGCACCCCCTCCCACGATACAGTACTTGGCGTAGACAGGCATGTCAGACCACGCCGTGCTGCAGTATGTAGTCCAGTACGTTCTCCAGCTCCACGAAGTCGCGCGCCAAGAGGTAGATGTTGGGCTCAAGCCCTTTACCGCCCTGGTCCACGATCACGTCCGGACTCTGGGCGACGGCCTCTTGAATCGCTCTCCAGAAGGAGTCCTGGCTGTCGTGCGGGCCTGTCTCGACGATCTTCAGACCCATCCTAGCCGAGACCTCGCCTACCCAGGGCAGGTTCGCTATGTTCATCACGACTCTCTTCCCCTTGTTGTACTTCTGGGCTAGAACGAGTATCCTGGCGAGGTGCCTACTGGCACCGTACATCGGCTCGCCCGCGTAGGCCACCTTGCCGTCCAGCCTCACTATCCTCCCCGTGAGGGCTATCACCTCGCCTAGGTCCACTGCCTCGCGGGGTGCGTAGGCTATGTTCGTCCCCACTTCGGGTATTAGCTTGTGGAGCATCGGCTTAGACAGTAGCCTGTTGACGAAGTCCCTGTACTCGTCGATGAACGGGTCAACTAGAGAGCCCTTTACGCAGAACTCCCTCAGCCAGTACAAGTGCCGGCATGCGTACCTCGTCGCTAACTCGTTGACGTAGTAGTTGGAGACGATCACGAACCTGAGGACGTCGCCCCTCTCGAGGTATGAGGCGAGGTTGTTGACCACGTAGAGGATCTCGTCCTCGGAGAACCCCATTGCGACGAGCTTCTCCTTGTACCCTTTGTAAGGCTTGCTCAAGTACTTGTTGACCAGGGGCTGGGAGACGCCGAGGAGCTTGGATATCCTGTGCTGGCTTATGTTCCTGCGGTGTAGCTCGTGGATTAAGAGCCCCCTGAGGTGGGGGAGGATCTTCTTACTAGCGATGTCATGTATTATCATGTAGTCCGAAGGCCCTCAGGGTCTCCTCTAGGCGGAGTTTACCCTCGCCCGCCAATTTATCCTTTGACATCTTCGCCGACACGAGCTCGGCTAGCCTGAGGAGCTCTCTCACCTCGCTCAACTGGGTCGCGAAGTACTCCTCGTAGTTCGACATCTCGTAGTAGAGCTCCACCAGCTTGGTCAACTCGTTGAAGACGACGCTCCTGAACAACTCCTTGTCGACGTTGCTGAGACTGGGCTTGGAGGCGAGCTTCAAGAGGGTGCTCCTCACCCTTGCGGGCTCAAGGCTCTCGTACTTCAGCTTCAGTAGCGCCAGCCGGGGGTCGTCGGTCTCAGCGGCGCCCCCGTAAACAGCTCTCTTCACGGCCTCGACGTCTACGAACCTCCACCACGTCTGGTTGCTGGAGGTGTAGGACTTCTCCACTACGCCGTACTCCTTCTCCAGGCTCCTCAGTAGGTTGACCGGGTTGTAGTTGAAGCCCAGCCTCGCCAGCTTGAGGACCAGGTGCTTGAAGCTGAAGTCGCCGTACCTGTGGTCGACGTTCGGGTCTCCAGCCACCTCGAGAGCGGCCTTTAAAACAAGGAAGCCCTTGTCACCGTACTTGTCTAGGAAAGCCCTAACGCGGTCGTAAACAGAGCTGGGGCTCAAAACAATACCCCGTTCACTTAATTTGGATGCGTGTGTTAATTTTTATAGGTAACCCGTACCCAGGGAGACCCTCTCCACGGAGTGCAAGTAATACCCGGCTATCACCGGAGGGTGGCGGCTTGGCCGTAGCCGTCAGAGTGGAGCACCTGCGGAAGGCGTTCGGTAGGGTGGTGGCCGTCGAGGACGTGACCCTCGAGGTTTACGAGGGCGAGATCTTCGGCCTCATAGGGCCCAACGGGGCGGGGAAGACCACTACGCTCAGGATGATCGCCGGGCTCGTCAAGCCGGACAGCGGGAGAGTCGCCGTAATGGGCCTAGACCCGTTTAAGGAGCCCGGCGAGGTGAAGAGGGTCCTCGGCTACCTCCCGGAGGAGGCGGACGTCTACACCCGGCTGACTGGTCTAGAGCACTTGAAGTTCTACGCGAGCATCTACGGGGGCGACGTAGACGAGACCGTGAGGTACGGCGCTGCTGTGAGCGGCCTGGGCAGTGACCTCTACAAGAAAGCGGGGGAGTACAGCAAGGGGATGAAGAGGAGGCTGCTGCTCAGCCTCGTCTTGATGAGGAGGCCGAAAATAGCCATCCTCGACGAGCCTACGAGCGGGCTCGACGTCTACTCTAGCATCAAGGTCCGTGACTTGATAAAGGCTTTCGCTAGGGAGAACGGGTCGACCATAATCCTCAGCAGCCACAACATGCTCGAGGTAGAGTACGTGTGCGACAGGGTCGCGTTCATCAACAAGGGCCGCGTCGTGGAGGTGGGCAGCCCGTCGGACTTGAAGAGGAGGTACGGCGCCAGCAACCTCGAGGAGGTCTTCGTTAAGGCGACGGGTGGTTGAGGTGAATCCCAGGGCCGTGGAAGTCGTGGTGTGGAAGGAGCTGCTGGACCTGTGGCGGGACAAGAAGACGCTGTTCGCAGCAATCCTACTACCGGTAGTGTCGATGCCCCTCATAGGGCTCACAGTCCTCCTGCTGTCGACACAGCAGCCCGTTAACGTCGCCGTCGTGGACAGGGACGACACCACCTACTCCGACCCTGTTCTCAACGTGACCGTTTCCTCCGAGTGGCTGGTCGGCAACCTGACGAGGGCGCTCGAAGCCACTGGATGCCGCGTCCACGCCTACACAGCCGAGCCGGGCAACCTAACGGTCTACGACCTAGTAGTCGTGATACCGAGGGGTTTCTCGCATAACGCTACAAGCCTAACGCAGCAGGCGAGAGTCGAGATAATAAGGAAGGCCAGTGTACAGCCGGCCCTCAACGCGGAGAACACGGTGCTCTCCACGCTCTCCCAGTTCTCGAGGAACCTATCAGAGGTAAAGGTCAGGCAGCTCGCCCTTATGTCCGGGCTCAGCCCCGGGTCCTTCAGCGTGGACTCCATACTCCAGCCGGTCGTAGCAGGCCCCATCCTGGTGATCACCCCCTCCGGGGCCCCCGCCTCGCCGCTGGAGCAGATCAAGCCCTTCCTAGCCAAGGTCCTGATACTCGGCCTGATCTTCGTCGTATCCCCGGCCTCCATGTACGTGGTAGACGGTATTGTGGGCGAGAGGGAGAGGAAGACCATCGAGTTGCTGCTCGCCACGCCGCTGAGCGTCTCGGAGGTCATCACGGGTAAGCTGATAGCTGCGTCCATACTCGGGCTATTGTCGAGCCTCTCGGACGTGGCGAGCCTGATGGTCTACATGTACCTGATAGCCCTCTCCGTCGGCGGTTTCTTCTGGCTTGTCATAGACCTAAAGCTGGTGCTCCTCCACGCTGTTACGGCTTTCTTCACGATCCTCGTCACGGTGGCGATCGCGACCCCCTTCGTGACTAGAACCCAGGGGGTTAGAAGCGCGAGCAACATCGCGACCATGGTCAACATGATCGGTATGGCCCTGTTCTTCTCGGGCTTCATGATCGACTACCCCAAGATCGAGCCCAGCATCCTATACCCGTTGATGGCGATACCCTACACGCACTCGATACTGGTGATACAGGACTACGTGTACGGGATGGTCTACTACTCAATGTTACACCTGGCGGTCCTAGTAGCGGTCAGCCTACTACTGCTGTACGTGGGAGTCAAGACCGTGAGCCCCGAGAAGATCCTCTTGGCTAGGTAGGCGGCTGGATAAGTTTTTAACAACGCCCGCTATTAATTTGAGTGAGGGATCGCCTCTTGAAGCAGTCCCACCTCAAGATCCTGTTATTGAGCGATGAAAACGGCCATTTGGACCTTAACAGCGTTCAGCAGAAACTTAATTTGACCATGTCAAGTCTCCGGAAGTACTTGCGCCAGCTCGAGAAGGACGGTTTAGTGGCGAGGAGCGAGAAGGGCTTCGTTTTGACCGAGAAGGGGCTGAAGCTTAAGAAGACCATACTGAACCTGAAGACGAAGAGGGACGTCCCCGCATACGTAGTCACCGACCCCTCCACGGGGCAACCCGTGCCAATCAGCTTCAGGAGCTACGCACAGCTCTACGCTCTCCTGGCCTACGACCTCGTGGACAAGACCCTCGTGGACAAGCACATCGCCCAGGGCTACTTGGCGAACTGGGCTAGGGACGCCGTCGGGGACGAGTACCTGGCGAGCCTCATCCAGAGCGGTGGGGTGAAGAACTCGAACGACCTGCTCTCTTACCTCAAGATGATCCTCCAGCTGGTAGCGGTCGAGAAGTAATGTCGGGAGCGGGTGAGTGGAGCGGGGCCCTCGGGCTACTGGAGGAGTACATCACTAGAGCTAGATGGTGGCCGTGGAAGACCGGGGGGAGAAGGCCGGTCCTAGTTAAAACGGCCTTCGTAGAGGACATCGCCCACCTCAAGTTCAGCGACGGGGAGAACCTATACCAGGCCTCCTTCATTCTCGGCGACCACCCCGGTCTACCAAGCGACAGGCTGATACCCTACAAGGGGCGGTTCATATACGAGGCGGAGTACGACAAGAGGTTCCTCGACGCGGTGAAGAGGGTGCCAGGCGTAGAAGTCGAGCTGTCGGGCGACCTAACCCCGGTCGTGGTCTCGGCTAAGCCCCTCACACTGGACTCCACGAACGTCCTCTCTCTAGTAGAGACTGCGGGCGGCGAGAGGTTGGTGTTGAAGAGCTACAGGCTTCTCCCCAGGGTTAACGTGGAGTACGAGTGCCTCGTGAAGCTTAGTAGGGAGGGGTTCAAGAACGCCCCCCGCGTGAGAGGCCTCGTCTACGAGGACGGCGAGCCGATCGCCATGCTCCTCCAGTACATACCCGGCTACAACGACGCAGGCTACCCGTTCTACGTCGAGCTCACCGAGTGGCTGAAGAACCCGGGGACGAGGCTGAACGTCGGCCTCTCGGCTAAGCTGGGCGTGATAACAGGCGGCCTACACAGCGCTTTGAACAAGCCCGGCGATAGGGGCTTCTTCGGCCTCGAGGAGGTGTCGGACAGAGACGTGTTGAGGTGGGAGGAGAGGCTCAGCAAGAGGGTGAAGTTCATACTAGAGAAGTTCGACGAGAACGCGAGGGTTAAGGGGCTCGAGTGGCTGGCCTTCTGGAGAGAGGTCTTCGAGAAGAGGGGTCTACAAGCCGTCGAAGAGGCGCGCAGCCTCCTGGACAAGTTCGTCCACGCGTACAAGGCGAGGATACACCAGGACCTCCACCTACTCCAGATGATCTACGACCCCGGCGAGAACGAGTTCTACATAATAGACTTCGAGGGCGAGCCCGGTAGGAGCCTTGAAGAGAGGCTGGAGAAGGAGCCCCCTCTAAGAGACGTCGCGTCGCTCGTGAGGAGCTTCCACTACCTCTCCTTCGCGGCCCTCCTCAACACGCTCGGAGGCAGCATTGACAGCTTGGCGAGGAGAGTTCTCGAGGAAGACCCCGCGCAGGCGTGGAGGAGGACCCACCTGACCTCAATGGTGTACTCATACCTCGCGAGGACTGGCCCCCTCGGCCTGCACGGCCTGGGCGACAAACTGCTACGCGAGGTGGACAGCCTCTTAAAGCCGTGGATCGTCGAGAGGGCCCTCTACGAGCTCGCCTACGAGCTGATGTACAGGCCTGACTGGGCCCCCATACCCTTACTCGGCTTGCTGCGCCTCTACTGAATAGTTTAATCGCATGTTTAAAGCTACTGACATGATGGTTTATTTGGCTAAGAGCAGTCTGTAATACTGGTGTTTAAATGCCCGATGTTGTTTTCGTGTTCGAAGTGCACCAGCCCTACCGCCTCGCCAGGAACGTCTACCAGAGGCTTGTCGAGAGGGCCCTCAAAGGCGAGCTCACGCTGAGAGACGTGGAGGAGGCGCTCTTCGACCAGCCCCTGAACAAGCTCGTGATGGAGAGGGCGGCGGCCAAGTGCTACGTACCCGCCACCCAGATCGTACTGGAGAACATCAACCGCTACAAGGACTGGGACAGGAAGTTCAAGGTCACGTACTCGGTTTCGGGGGTCTTCGTAGAGCAGGCTAAGCGGTGGGCTCCGCAAGTGATCGAGCTCTTCAGGAAGCTGGCGGAGACGGGCCTTGTGGAGTTCGCGAGCCAGACCTACTACCACAGCATGGTCGCATTCCTCGGCGTCCCGGAATACAGGGAGCTCGTCGAGCAGGTCACAGAGCACAGGAAGCTAATGGAGGAGGTCGTCGGCTACAGGCCTACCAGCATCGAGAACACGGAGTTCTCGTACAACAACGACATAGCGGCCGTCTTCGCCGGGCTGGGCTACAAGGTCGTGTTAACGGAGGGCGTCGACAGGGTCCTGGGCTGGAGGTCCCCGAACTACGTCTACAAGGCGTACGGTAGCGAGATAAAGGTGTTGACGAGGAACTACAGGCTGAGCGACGACATCGGGTTCAGGTTTAGCGACAGGAACTGGGACCAGTACCCGTTGACGGCGGACAAGTACTCGGCCTGGCTTGCCGCTACCCCGGGCGACGTTATAATGATAGCCGTGGACTACGAGACCTTCGGCGAGCACCACTGGCCTGAGACCGGCATACACGAGTTCCTCCGCTGGCTCCCCGGCGAGGTCCTGAAGTACTCGAACCTCTCGTTCTCGACGCCGAGCGAGGTTGTAGACAAGTACCCGGCCAGGGACGTCTTAGACGTCCCGCCCTGGTCCTCTATAAGCTGGGCGGACGAGCGGGACTTGAGCGCCTGGCTGGGGAACAACATGCAACAGGCCTCTATGAAGGCGCTCTACGACCTCTACTACTACGTGGTGGCGCTTGACGAGCCGGGGTTGAGGAGGCTGTGGAAGCTCCTTACGATAAGCGACCACTTGTACTACCAAGCCACGAAGTTCGGTAGCATAGGCGAGGTACACGCCTACTTCTCGCCCTACAAGAACGCCGCGGACGCCTACGCCCTGTTCATGGAGGCCGTGGGGGTCCTGTCCGTGCTGGTGGCCAACTCGATAGCGAGGAACCCGAGGGGGTTCGCGAGGAGGTTCAAGACGCCTCCCGAGAAGGCCTTCTACTTCTACTCTCCGCTCGAGGGCTTCATAGGCCTCAGGGCCTCGAGCCTACTGGAGCTCGCCGACCAGGTGAGGGCCGTGCCGGACGACATAGTCCTCTTCCACGCGAGGAGGGGCGACTTCTCGAGCTGGGTGAGAAACGTCTTTATGCTCGGCGACCTGGCAGATAGGATTAGTGAGGCCGAGAAGAGAGAGCCCCGCGAGGCCAAGGAGCTGATCGCGAGGTACATAAGGGAGTACCTGGGTGCGTAGGCTTGCCCGGCTACTTCGTATTCGCAATACACTTCCACCAGCCGACAGGGCAGCTGAAGAGGGTCAGCGACAGGGTCTTCGAAAACAGCTACAAGCTACTACTGGAGGTGCTGAAGGAGTTCAGCGACCTCAAGTTCACGGTACACGTGAGCGGCCCGCTCCTACTGTACGCCAGCGAGTACTACCCCGATTGGCTCAACGAGCTAGCCAAGCTGGCGCAGTACGGGGTGATCGAGGTACTGGGTGGGAGCCTGGGGGAGGCGATCCTCCCCATACTCCCCGGGGAGGACAGGGACCTCCAGCTGCGGGAGTACACGAGGCTCGCAGAAAAGGTCTTCGGGCTCAGGCCGAGGGGTGCCTGGCTGCCGGAGAGGGTCTGGGAGCCCGGGCTCGTCGGGCACTTCGCGAGGAACGGTATAGAGTACGTCCTACTAGACGACTCGACGCTCCAGAGGGCGAACAAGACCAGCAGCGACTCTCTGTACCCCTGGCTGACAGAGGACGCGGGGAGCAGGCTCGCGGCGTTCTTCATAGACACGGCCCTCCGCTACGTCCTACCCTGGGAGCACCCGGACAGAGTTATCGACTTCATGAAGTCCCGGGTCAGGGGCCTCGAAAACCCGGTGCTCGTCTGGGGTAGCGACGCTGAGAAGTTCGGGGAGTGGAGGGACCCGGGCTGGGCCAGGTGGTGGCTTAGGGAGTTCCTGAACAAGCTTAGGTTCGAGCGGGAGATTCAGACCGTACACCCCTCCGAGTACCTGAAGCAGTTCGGCGTCAGGGGCCTGGTCTACCTGCCCCCGGGCAGCTACGACAAGATGCTGGAGTGGAGCGGCGGGTTCTTCAGGAACTTCATCGTCAAGTACGCCGAGGTCAACAACATGCACAAGAAGATGCTGTGGGTGAGGAGGAAGCTGGAGCGCGCGGGCGGCGGGCTGGAGGAGGCCTGGAAGAGCTACCTGCTGGCGCAGTGCAACGACGCCTACTGGCACGGCTTGTTCGGAGGCGTATACCTCGCTCACCTCAGGCAGGCGATCTACGAGAACTACATCAAGGCTGAGAGAGCGGCCGAGGAGGCCACGGGCTACTTCGGGGAGGAGGCCCGTAAACTCCTCCTAGAGGACTTCGACTACGACGGCCTAGACGAGCTCTTGGTCGAAAGCAGGGACTACAACGTCTACATAGACCTACGGGACGGCGGCACGGTCTTCGAGTTCGACGTCAAGAGGAAGGGGCTCGAGCACAACCTCCAGGACACGATGAGCAGGTACGCGGAGCCCTACCTCGAGGGGGCGAAGTTCGCGCCCGACTGGTACAGGCGCGTCAGCGCCAGGGTCCACTTGTGGAGCACCGACACAGGGATAGACGACTGGCTGTGGAACACGCCCTTCAAGGACCTCAGCGACCTCGCCTTGGCTAGGCACTACCTCACCCACATGGACAAGGAGGGGGTGACGCTGAGGGCTACCGGGGGCTACTACGTCTTCGGGAGCAGAGTCGCCGAGGTCGAGGTGGAGAAGAGGGTGAGGTTCCTAAGCAACGGCTACGCGATCGACTACGCGGTGAGGAACCTGAGGGGCGGTGTGATAAGGGCCAAGGTAGGCTTCGAGTACCACCTGGCGCCCAAGATAGACAGGGTGGGCGAGGGGGAGCTCTCGTACGCGGTGGGCGGCTCGCGTCTGAGCGTCAGGGACAAGTACGTGGGCAGAGCCAGCTCTGTAAGGGTGTCGAGCCCCGTCTACCCCGACGTAGAGCTGTCGGCGAGTAGAGAGCTCGAGGTGTGGGTGGCACCGCTGTCTACTCTGGCGAGGACGGAGAAGGGCCTTATGGAGATGTTCCAGGGGCTAGCGGTCCAATTCGTGGACTACGTCGAGCTAGACCCGGGGAGAGAGGTCAGGCTCACCGTAGAGACGAGGGTCGCGTGGTAATCTAGAGTTGAGGGCCTGGATCCTGACCTTCGAGTCCAAGACGACGAGGAAGGTCGGCGGTCTGGCCGAAGTACCGCCGGAGCTGGCCAAGGGCCTCATCGAGAGGGGGGTCGAGGCCGTCCTGGTGACGCCCTCGCACGGACTGACCCTCGAGGGGGACGTGATACTAGAGTACAGGGTTGAAGGCGAGGTCTACAGGGTGTTATCCTCGGACCTGGGCGGCCTGAGGCACTACATAGTCAGCGGCGGGCTCTTCAACAGCAGCGACGTCTACGGCGGCGACCTCTACGCGAAGGCCCTCGCCTTCACTCGCGTGGTGAAGGCCCTCTACGAGAAGTCCCTGGACGAGGGTGACTGGCCCGACGTCCTCCACGCCAACGACTGGCACTCCGGCCTGTCGATTGTCGCGGTGAACAGCCTGGCCCTCGAGAAGGGGGTGAAGACGAGGCTTGTCTACCACGTGCACCTGCTCTCGAAGTCGAGGGCGAGGCTAGAGGACCTGGAGTCCTTGACCGGCGGGAAGCAGGTCAGGGGTAGGCACGGCGTGAGGGACTTGAGGTACTACTACGAGGCCTCACAAGGGTTCGTCGACAAGCTAGTCCCCCTCGTCTCCGACGCCACGGTAACCGTTAGCGACGACTACGCTAGGACTGTTGAGAAGTGGGTGGGCCTCAACCACGGCCTGAGAGTCCTCACGGTGCCCAACGCGAGCTCGTGGACGCCCGAGTTGGTCCAGAAGTATGTCAAGGAGCTGGCGGGAGACAGGGGGGTGGCCGACAGAGCCCTGACTAGGAGGGCCGTGTTCAAGGAGCTGTGCTCGGGGAGCGTGAGCGCGCTGTCCGACGACGCCTATAGGGCGCTCAAGGCCCTGGGAGTCGACGCCGAGAGCGACACCTGGCACCAGTGCTTCGAGGAGGACGGAGACCTGGTACTGGCCACCGGTAGGGTCTCCAGGCAGAAGGGCTTCGACCTTTTGCTCAACGCCCTCGAGAAGGTCTTGGTCAGGAACCCCATGGTCAGGGTACTCTTAATGGTCATCCCCGTGCCAGGCTCCGAGAGCATCCTCGAGTTCATGGTAAGGAGGCTTAGGCTGTTCGACAAGAACCTGAAGATAGTCTTCGGCCACGTGGATAAGAGGGTCTTCGTCCCCGCCCACTACGCCGCAAGCGTGTTCGTCGCCCCGAGCTACTACGAGCCCTTCGGCCTCGTCGCGCTAGAGGCCATGGCCTCGGGCACCCCCGTCCTGGCCAGCGACACCGGTGGGTTCAAGACTACAGTCCTCGACGTACGGGTGCACGGGCTGCGTGGGACGGGGGTCCTCTTCGAGAACGGGTCTGTAGAGCAGCTAGCCTCCTACCTAGCAGACCTAACGCTGTTCATGGCCGCCGAGGACGGCGCGGCCCAGTCCACCCGTGTGCCCGGGAGGATAATGGACCCGGCAATAAGGAGGCTGCTCGAGGAGGAGCCTAGAGCACCCTCGATTATAAGGAGATCTTGTGCCCATAGATCGGCGGAGTTTAGTTGGGCGAGGTCTGTTTCGAGGCTACTCGAGGTCTACGGGGCGGTTTAGTTGTCTAGCATCGTCCCTTTTAAACACGTAAACGGCGTAGAGGCCTACCTCGTGCTGGACAAACCGCTCTACAAGCCCGGCGGGGAGGCCAAGGCGCACATACTCCTCGAGAACAGGGGGCACGAGAGGAGCCTGAGAGTAAGGCTGGTCGACGAGAAGAACTCTGTCCAGGCCGATAAGACGGTTAACCTGAAGGAGGGGGAGAGAGTCGTAGACATAACACCGGTCTCCTTGATCGAGCAGCCCGGTGTGCACAGGCTGAAGCTCTACCTCGACTCCACGGTGGTCGACGAAGTCGCCTACATCACTGGGGACCCGTCGTCTAGGAGGCCCGTTAAAGTGGCCTTTGTATGGCACAACCACCAGGCCCCCAACTACGACCCCGCGGGCAGGTTCCACGCGGACTGGGCCTTCTCCTACGTCTACAAGGACATACTCAAGCCCTACGGCCGGGGCCCCTACCACTACCACACGGTCCTGCTAGAGAACCACCCGAGCTACCACGCCACGTTCAACCTCAGCCCCAGCCTGCTCTACCAGTGGGACATGGCTGTCAAGGGCCGCGTGGTCTTCAAAGACGGGAGGGCGCTCCCCAGGGAGAGCGACGAGGTGAAGCTGATCGAGGAGACGCTGAATTCCTACATAGAGTTCGCCAAGGAAGGGAGGATAGACGTTCTGACCAGCGTGTACGCCCACACGATACTGGGCTTCCTGACGGACGTTCTGGACGCGCCCGACGTCGTCGCCGAGGAGGTCGCCTACGGGGTTAAGGTGAGCAAGGAGGTCCTAGCCGGGTACGAGCCCCTAGGGTTCTGGACCCCCGAGATGGCGTTCTCCATGAAGCTGGTGAAGATACTCCAGGACAACGGGCTGGAGTACACGGTGCTGGACGACGCCAACCACTTCTACTACTCGGAGGGCGAGAGGGGGACGCACTACGAGCCGTACATCCTCCTGGACCCGTCCACCAGGAGCCACATAACCGTGTTCTTCAGGGACAGCTACCTGAGCAACGTGCTGAGCTTCCAGAACAACTTCGTATCCGAGCTACACGCTTGGAGGAACGCGTACGAGTTCGCGTACATGGTGGCGGGGAAGTGGCTGGAGAGGGCGGCGAAGATAGTGACGGTGGCGCTCGACGGCGAGAACTGGATGGCGTTCTCTAAAAACCCTCCCCTCACAGCGTACTTCTCGGACAGGCTCCTCCTCTACCTCGAGGCCTTGTCCGACTTCAACTTCATAAAGACGACGCACCTCAGGGAGGCCCTCGAGGAGGTGCCGGCGAGGAGGGTGCTCACCAACATACCGACCAACACGTGGCTCGGGACCTTCAACAAGTGGCGCGGAGAGGTCGCTGAGCAGGAGAAGCACTGGACGAGGGTGGCCGAGGCGCTGAGGCTCCTCAGGGCCTACGAGAACATGATCCAGGGGAGGGACAGCTACAGCGAGCATGCGAGGTACGCCCTGTGGCACGCACTCGACAGCGACTACTGGTGGGCGGAGTTCTGGAGCCCCGGGGTTATAAACGCGTGGCTCGACGAGGCGTACAGGGTACTGCAGGACAGGCTCGGTAAGGTCAGGGTGGTGGACGTCAAGGTCAGGGGGGACCTCTACATGGGAGGGGAGTGCGAGCTTGTGGCGTCAGTGGAGAACAACCTCGACAGGGACGTCAAGGTGAGCATACTCGTAGACTCCTACGTTCTCAGGGACATCGCCGGGGCCCCCAGGCAGGTCGTCTTGAAGGCTAGGACGGTCAACAACGTTGCCTTCAGGGTAAGGGCGACGTCTGCTGGAGAGGCGCCCGTCTCTATTCTGCTACTCAGCGACAGCAGCGTTGTGTCCTCGTACACGAGGAGCCTGTATGTCGCGCAGAGGCTACCGCACAATCCACGTTAGTTTTTTAACAGTGCTTACAAATTAACTATCACGCCCCGGGTAGGTAGTGGTGAGTAGAGTCTCGATAACGCACTGGGATATCGACGGCCTCGCGTCGGCGGCCTTCATTTACTTCAAGGTCAGGCCGGTGCAGCAGATACTGGCATCGGTGACCTCTCTCCCCAACTACCTCCTAGAAGTCCTCCGCCAGACCCCGCCGGTTAGAGAGGTCTGGATAGCGGACTTGAACCCCCAGGCGTCTAGCCTGAGGGCCCTAATCACGTTCCTCGAGGAGGCCAAGAGGAGGAAGATCAGGGTCTACTGGCTAGACCACCACGAGTGGGACCCGAGCGTGTACAGAGAGCTAGTGGGCTTCGACGACGTGCTGACTTACGTGGTAGACCCGAACTACACCGCGGCCGACCTCGTCGCCAGCAAACTCGGGTTGAAAGGCGACAAGTTCGTCGAGGAGCTCGTTAAGCTCTCCTACGACGACGACTTCTTCCTCAACAAGTACGAGCTTACAGTGAGGTGGAGGAGGGTGCTGAGGTGGTACGGCTGGGAGGTGAGGTACAAGGCGTTGGAGTCCTTCAAGAGGAGGGATTTGGCCCCTGCGTGGATGATCGAGCTGTACAACAGAGAGGTCTCGGTCGTCTACGAAAACCTGATAAGGGAGGCGATCGCCAGGATGGACATCGTCGAGAGAGACGGGTTCAGGATAATGATATTCCCCGACGTGGACCCGCGGGTCCACCCCGGCGAGATCGTCGACGTGTCGGAGAAGAACGGCCTGGTAGCCCACCTATACATCGTCAGGTACCCGCGCGGCGTCAGCCTGAGGAGCGACTACATAGACGTCTCGTCGATCGCCAGAGACCTGGGCGGCGGCGGTCACGCGAGAGCGGCAGGCATACCGGGCGAGGTCAACCTGAGGGCAGTACTAGACAAGGTCTTCGAGAAAATAGACCAGTCGAAGTACGCCCCTTTAGCTGGCAGACAGGTCGCCTAGCAGCCCTCCCGCCTTGACGTGCTCAATTAAAAACAGCGATATATTATATAAGTTTTAAAATCCTACATTAGGAGTAAAGGGACCTCGTTTGCCTCTAAACGTCAGCATACGGCAAGAGGACGTCGACTGCGTCAAGAGGCTCATGTCCAAGCCGTGCGAGATGCTGAAGATGATACCCGTTGTCACCGACTGCGCCGTGTCGGGGGACACGGTGAGGCTCGCCCTCGGCGACGAGCTCTTTAAGGCCGTAGCGGTCTACACCGTTCTAGAGAAGACCGAGACCAAGATAGCCCTCTCCCTCGACTACCTGGAGGAGGGGGGCCGAGGGCGAGGTTGACCGAGCTCTGGCTGACACTCGAGGGCAGCAACCTCATCATAGACTACAGGCTCGAGGCCGGGTTTAGGGTGAGGGGCCAGGCCCAGAGAAGCCTCGAGACGAACCTGTTAGCGCTGCGGGGCGTAATCCCGGTCGTGTGCTCGAGGCTCGGG